>DATNRH010000947.1 GCA_036703605.1 Candidatus Obscuribacterales bacterium
CGCAGGGTACTAGTATATGGTGACTATTAACTTAACGGATACAACCTACGAGCAAGGTTTTAATGACTTGTCTGTGTTTGGCCTCACTGGCAGTGCATTGCCAACTGGATGGTCATCTCTGGAAACAGGATCGTCAGGTAACACAACGTACAGCATTAGCAATGGCAGCTTCTCGACTGGCAACACCTATCTTTTTGGGGCTGGTAGCGGTGCCAATAATGATCCTGAAAGAGCCTTAGGTGGACTGCGCTCTGCTACAGTTATCCCTACATTTGGTGCAAGTTTCACCAACACCACTGATTCCACCATCACAGGGTTTGATATTTCCTATGTGGGTGAGTTGTGGCGTTTAGGAACACCTGGACGAGAGGATCGCTTAGATTTTCAATACAGCTTAGATGCAAGTTCCCTAGACACAGGGAGCTGGGTGGATGTTGATGAGCTTGATTTCACGACACCTAACACGACGGGGTTATCCGGGGCAAGGGATGGTAATGCGGCTGAAAACCAGGCTAATCTTAATGGGCTGATCTCCAGCCTTGAAATTGCGCCGGGAGAGACTTTCTGGATTCGCTGGACTGATTTTGCAGTTCCCGGTGCCAACGATGGCCTGGCCGTAGACGACTTTTCACTGACACCACTGTTTGAGGTTCCTCTAGTCAGTGATATCCAGATCACCGAGTTTATGTATGCAGGTGGTGTTGGTGAGTTCATTGAGTTTACCAATGTGGGCACGGCTCCTGTCGATATGACAGGCTGGAGCTATAGCGATAGTGCTCGTCTGCCCGGCTCTTTCTCGCTGGACGGGTTTGGCTTAGTGCAGCCCGGTGAGTCGGTGATTCTCACCCAGGCCAGTGAAGCAGATTTCCGAACAGCTTGGGGCCTGGATTCATCCTTCAAGGTGATTGGTGGGCTCGATCTGCAAACTCTCCAGCGTAATGATGAAATTAACCTATACGATGCTGAAGGGAATCTAAGCGATCGCCTCTCCTACGGGGATCAAGACTTTCCCGGCACCATTCGCCCGCAAGATGTGAGCGGCTGGACAACCCTAGACAATCTAGATGCTACCGAAATTAATGATGGTTGGCAGCTGTCTGATATCGACGACGAACAAAACTCCCGGGAGGGAGGGGGTGCTATTGGCAGCCCCGGTGTTTTCAACGCTGGTCAACCGGGCATTGTATTGATTGAGTCGGCAGCCCAGACAGAGGTGGAAGAGGGTGGTACGACAGATACCTATGCGATCGCTCTCCGTAGCCAGCCTAGCGCTGAGGTTGTGATTACCATTAATCCTGATGGCCAAACCAGCACCGATGTCACCACGCTGATCTTTACGCCGGATAACTGGAATGTGCCACAGACGGTGATCGTCACGGCGATCGATGATGATTTATTTGAAGAAAATCACACGAGTACTATTACTCATACGGTCACCAGTGATGATGATACCTATGACGGCATTAGCGTTCGCCCTGTAACTGTTGACATCACAGACAACGACAGCCCACCGCCTCTTGTAAATGGGTTGCCCGCGACTATCTATATCAACAGTCGGGGACTTGTTGTCGGTCCTGCCTATCAAATGGGCGAACTCTATTCTGGAGAGCTATTCAGCAACTCTGACGGAACGGGGAACCCAGACGATACCATAGCTGGAACGGATGGAGATGACAGCATCTGGGGCGGCATAGAGGGCAGCGATATCATTGATGCCGGTGAAGGTAACAATACCATTGGTTTTGGCAACGGCGATTCTTGGGTTCGAGCGGGTGACGGTGACGATTTCGCCTATGCGACTGGTAATGGCGGTGGTGATAATATCATTGACCTAGGGTTGGGTACTAACAGTTTCTGGGCAGCAGGTGGTAATAACACGATTACGGCTAGAGGTCGTAATACCATCGGTATTGGCACTGGTAATGATACGGTTACCATAGGGGCCGGCGACGACTTTATCTACAGTGTCAATGGTGGCGGTGGCACGAATGTTTTAAGACTTGGCAGTGGTGCCAATGAAGTCTGGCTAGAAGGCGGAGACTATACGATCATCACCGGACGAGACAATGACGTCATCGGTCTTGGTACAGGGACGGATAACGTTAATGCTGGTGATGGAGACAACATCATCTACATGGTCAATCCAGAGCTTCCTGCGGGCAATAAAACCATCCAAACCGGAGATGGAGATGACTATATCGCTACTGGATCTGGTGATGATCTATTGAATGGCGGCACTGGCAACAATATCTTACTGGGTGGTGTTGGAGCTGATACGTTTGTGGTCAGCAGCGGAGCCTACAACTACATCGGTGATTTTGAATTGGGTGTTGATCAAATCCAGCTCATTGACTTAGAGTTTGAGCAACTCAATTTTGCTCAGGGACAAGGGGATACAGCACTAGATACCTTCATTGCTGTTGATGGTGTCGTGTTGGTTCAGGTTGCCAATCTTGAAGCAAGTCAGCTTGGCACGAGCGTGAACTTTGTCTAGACAAGATAGCGGCTTATGGTGGTGCCTATTGCCAATGGTTTTGGCTTCTTGTCTATTGACTACCCTGTGGGCGATCGCTACTATGGCTTGCGATCGCCTCCCTCAACCTAGCTTGCCTCTCCTCCGCATCATAGTCTTTAATCTTTAGCTGAGCTATTTTCCTATAGTTTTGGCTCAAGAGTGTGGATGTTTTGTGGAGCAATGGGTAGAGGTGAAGTAGACTTCATATCAAGCCTGGTTGAATAGCCATAATTGGGACATCTTGCTTTTGATCCCCTGCTTCGCTGTCCTTTGCCAAGGGGGCTATGGACGTCTGCGTACTGCCAGG
>DATNRH010000948.1 GCA_036703605.1 Candidatus Obscuribacterales bacterium
CGATATCTTGACCTAGTTCGCGTACCCGGATACGTGGAGCCCTTCCTTGGCCCCAATGAAGGTTTGTAGTGGCCGCTACTAAGCTGATTAGACGGACTAGGCACAGAAATACCAGCTCTGTACCGCCTTGTAGCCCATCCACAGGTCCTCATCTCAGCCTTGTCACTAGCCAACCCCATAACACACCGCTGTATGCCACTGGAGGCTTGGCAGACGCTCTGGTCAGGGCTCCTTCACCGACCGCTGAAGCCATGGCGAGCAGCAGTCCGCCCATCCAACGGAGTCTCTCAGACAGATGCTATTGAGCGCGCACTCTCATGGGTCTGGACTTCTGGCGTCTTGCGGGAGGACGTTGGCAGTGACTTGTGTCCCTTAGCAGCCGGAGTCGAGGGCCCCGCTACCTGTGTGCTGCAAGGTTTCTCATCTCGCATGCATGCCAATGGATCCCAAACTCTAGACTATGGGGTACGTGCCGACTGCGTGGCGGAGATCGCCCTCCTGATTGCCCTTGGCAATCAGTCTCAGAGGGTTGCTTCTGAAGTCCACGTTGACCTCCTTCGCTACCTCTACATCCAATCCGACGCCCAGAGAGGCCCAAGAGCGAACGCATCTGATCCCAACTTTGGTCTGATTCTCTGGGGCTTGTCCCCTGGCTGGACGGGCAAGTACTACGCAGACGACATGGCCAGAGTCCTGCTAGGCACCATGACTACCACCGCCATGTTGACCGCAGAGCAGCGCACCACAGCCGGCTTGCAAGACATCGAACGAAATCATTTGTGGGGCATCTTGGCCAACTTGAGAACGCAAGGCTCGCATGGCTTCCGTGCCGATCGCTTCTATATGGATAAGCTCTATCTCTATGGCTGGAAGTACTATGCAGAGCTGCCCATTCACTCCACCAGCCCTCACTTTCAGTCCTGGATTTGGGCTGTCTACCTACATGCCTACCGACATACGCAATACCAACCCTTTCTCGAGCTCGCTCGGCGTGGTTTGTACGAAACCTATAATTTGCTACAAACTAGGGAGTTACACTGGGCATACTCAATTACGGCCCAAT
>DATNRH010000949.1 GCA_036703605.1 Candidatus Obscuribacterales bacterium
CCTCCTTCCTCCTCCTCCTCCGAACTCCTCCCTCTTAAAACACCAAGTGCATTCCCAACACCATAGTTGCTTGGTGAGGTCATACGATGCCAAACCGCCATACGCCTATGATACTTTGTGGGGGGACAAAACTCCAATTGAGGATGAAGTAATTGACTACCTCAGGTATTTGGGGGAGCTCATACCCACTTCCACCTACTACCCTACTACCACCTACTACCCTACTACCCTACTACCACCTACTACTAACTGGGGAAAGGTGCACATCAGTATCACAAAGCCTAGGATAACTCAGGATTGCTCCGCGCTTACCCGCCATCTCAGGTCCCTCAAAAGGAGCATAGTTGGAGGTTTGGAATTTGGCACGATCGCTCTCCACAAAGTGCTCCTTGTACTTTCCAAGCGACGGCGGCATCTCTAGGCCCTCTGTGTGCCCAGTAGCCTCAAGCTCAATGTCCTTATTGGTCAGGGGAGAGGGCAAACCCTTGATTCCTCCCACAAGAACGAGAGCGGATGATCCTCCGAGGCAAACCCCTCCGTAGGCGGCAGCGTGGCAGCTTCGCCGAACAACGTTGTAGCCACGTGGTGGCGTGGTGTCAAGCCAGTGTGCTCCTCACAGTAGCAATGCAGGCATTGAACCTGTGTGGCCCAGGGACAATCAGAGCACTGTAAGAAGGCTACCCGCTCGTCAGTAGGCGAATGACACAGGTTGCACCTCTGGGCGAGTGGCCACTCCCCTCGTTCTGCCATAACTCGACATAGAAGACAAACGTAGTCACCCAGGCTATCGACCTCAGCATAATCATCGTGCTCGCCCACATCCTCCCCAGTCAGGGGTTCGTAAAGACGCAGCGCATCTGAAGCCGAGTAGTGGTTGTGCTCAGGATGGCTCCAACGATCACAACTGCTGCACTGCACCATCTTGGAATTGTTATCAGCATTCAAGCCACAAGGGCACAGCACAGAGTGCTCCCGGACCGCGCGAGGAGTGGCTTCTGCGGGCAGTGGGACATCGGCGGCCATTGTTGTGCCTATGAGCCCAAACAGGACCTCAAAACCCTCCATATTAGCTGGTAAAAAATGTACGTTTTCGTGAGAGGAGTCTAGGGCGCTCAGCTGTCTTTGTTGGTGTAGGCTCAGGCCATTGTGATGGGCGACGTCGTCTACAAACAGAGAGCACGTTTCGCAAAATTCTCGCCCAACAGATGAACATGTTAACGGGTTATGGCTATGATTGACGTGCGCTTGTGCCTCGTCCCGACTGTTGAACTGACCATTGCAGGCTTGACATATAAAGGCCATCAAAGGCATGGCAGCAAAGACCTGCAGTCGCCCCCTTTGTGTACGTTCCATACCTCTTAGAGAAAGCTTCGTCTTAGTGGTGTTTGACCGCTTTGGTAACTGCTTTGGAGCGCTCGCTGAGCCTCGATACACGCTCCGTAGTACTGCTGGGATGGGTTTGGGACAGTCTTGTGACAGGAGCAACGACCCATAAACTTTTTCTTGGTGCACCCCCGGCGGTTTAAGAAGAACCCTCCTGCCTCCCCAGCATGGAGCAGGAGCGATCCGTGTGACAACCTTGGGACACCCCGGTAACCCTAACCA
>DATNRH010000950.1 GCA_036703605.1 Candidatus Obscuribacterales bacterium
TACGACGAAGACGGCAAGCCTCGCCTGCAATGGGTGAAGACAAATCAGGATGCTGAAAGGCAGCTTGAATTGATGCGCGAAGCCATAGCCTCGCTATCTGAAGACCTCCCCAGAATACCACCCTCAGAAAGCATACCAAGAAACCAATACAATTCAGAACTAATGGCTGTATATCCGCTTGGGGATCCACATATCGGGGTTCTTTCGTGGGCAGAGGAAACTGGTCAGGACTGGGATTTAAAGATAGCGGAGCAGAAGTTTTGCGCCGTGTTCGCCCGGCTGGTGAAAACCGCGCCGCATTGCAATGAGGCTGTCATTGTTAACCTTGGTGACTATTTTCACACTGACAACATGGAAGGCACCACAAGCCGATCAGGGCACAGCCTAGACACAGACGGGCGCTTTGCTAAGATGATTCGCGTGGGCATGAAGATCATGCGCCAGATGATCGCGTCAGCGCTTGAGCACCACAACACCGTCAGGGTAATCAATGCAACCGGGAACCATGACGATACCAGCAGCCAGTTTCTATCGGTATCGCTGGGCATCATGTATGAGAATGAGCCACGGGTAATCGTTGACGACTCGCCAACCCCGTTTCATTACGTCGAGTGGGGTAACTGCATGTTTGGCGTGCACCACGGACATAGCTGCAAGCCAGTCGCATTGCCTGGAGTCATGGCAGCCGATCAGCCTGAAATGTGGGGCCGCACAAAGCATCGCTATTGGTACACCGGGCACATACACCACGACACCAAGAAAGAGTTTGCAGGCGTAACGCAGGAATCATTCAGGACGTTGGCAGCCAAAGACGCATACGCAACGTGGGGCGGGTATAGATCAGGGCAGGATAGCAAGTGCATTGTCCTGCACCGTGATCATGGGGAAGTTGAGCGGCACACTGTTAATCTGGGCATGGTCTAGCCATCGCTCCTATCCATCTCATCACCAACCACCTTGACCACTACCAACACGATAACAGTGGTCAAGGCTGCCATTCCTAGAAGGGTCAGGGCGGCTATTGCGTAGGGGTTCATGTCAATCAAGGCAGGCAATGAAAAACACGACGCCAAGCAGTATATCGCCATTAACGAAGCACACTATCGACGAAACAAAACACGCTAATGAAGCCATAACTATCCCCTCCGTGGCTCATAGAACACATGATCCCCAAGCTGCACAACAATACGCAGCCTAGGCCAGTAAACCTCAATATCGTGCCGGTGGTAGTGTGTCAGCGACCCCATCCATGGAATCCAGAAGCCGCCAGCCATGAACCGATACGCGATGTTATAGGCCAA
>DATNRH010000951.1 GCA_036703605.1 Candidatus Obscuribacterales bacterium
CATGTTTTCCCGCCAACCCCCAGTGCCGCTGACTGCGAGTGGGTGGTCCTAGCCTCTGAAGGTGTCCTGATTCCGCCCGGGACACAGCCCCATGTCGTCACTGAGTCAGCCGTCTAGCACCGGCCCCCATCCGCAAGCTCCCCTGCATGCGCATGCAGCGTCTCCGCGCTGTCCTCGTCCAAGATAGCAAACAGTTGTCGTGCGTATGCCTGAGCCCCACCATCCATGGCAACCTTCGCCCCCTTCACATACAGCTCGGCGTTCGATACTCGGCCGCAGGCTCTGCATACCTGATATTCCAGCCTCGCGCTCAGCTTGCCTTTCACCGCTTCATTCAGCTGTGTCTCTCTTCCGCACTTGCATTGCATGGTCATCGCCCTCTTCATCGATCACCAGCAGCGCTACACGGCGCTGCTGGTGTGTTTCATGAGATTTCCAAAGCCCCTCCAAGCTGTTCGGGGCTCACTCACATCAATGACGGCTTGATCCGAACGCCCGCAGTCCGCGGCCGTATTGCTTCGTGTCGGCCTTGCACAGGTACGATGCTCGATAGAACGCTTCCTGGAAGCTCTGCGGATCACCCCGATCAATCCAGTACACAGGGTTCTGGGGAACATGAATCCAGGGCTCCTGGGGGTTCCACTCCACCCCCAGCGCGCTGTACCAGGCCCGGGAGATCCTGTTGAAGAGGTTCTCGTTGGGAGAGCCCACCCTGCCAGGCAGGTGGTAGGCATCGCGGTTGAGGATCAGAAAGAAGTGATAGTGCGGCTTGCCATTGGTGCCGACCTCACGGCACCAGACGTAGCGCACCTTGGTGCCAGGCACCCAGCCGCTCCGACGCCTCCGCTCCAGGTCGTGTTGGATGATGGCCTTCATGGAAGCGATAAAGCGTGTGATCAGACGCTGGTGATCTTCCAGCGTCAACCTGTCGCTGATTGAGGTAGGGATGACCGGGTCAACCCGGAAGGCCATTACTCGAGGGTAGTCACCTGTGGCTTTTTGCAGCGTAACGTGTAGCGCTTCGAGGTATTCGGTCACCATTGGTGAAAACTCCGCTTGGATAGGCATGCCGTTGAACATGGGGTAGAAGTCCAGGTGCAGGTTGGGGTTGGCGTGGTGTCTCTGTGACATGGGTAGCTCCTGTAGGGACATGGGAACAGCCCATGGCCGTCAAGCCATGGGCGTTTGCTTCATGCACGATGAATCCTCCAGCTATACGCTGGATCCATTGGTCTATGGGTAGGATGTTCGCTGCTGCTTCCCTTGCTCTGGTAGGTACGGGGCTTGAGGCCCCTCCCCTTCTCCTTGGATAGGGTAATAATAATTAAACCAGGGTCGGGAAAGCTGATCCATCGACTGGCGATGCAGGCAGGTTGGGGTGGACAAGGAAGGTGGTGGTTTGATAAC
>DATNRH010000952.1 GCA_036703605.1 Candidatus Obscuribacterales bacterium
CGATGAAGGTGACCGCACCCTGGGCAGCGATCAATGCCTCCACAGGCAAACGATGGTGATCTGCGTAGGGAATTTCCAGCACCTTAGCCGGCTGCATCTCGGCAAGGGTTTTGTACAGCACATAGGTCGGTGTGGGATAGACCACGGGGCGATCGCTGTCGGCACAGGCCCGCACCAACAGGTTCAACAGTTCATCACTGCCATTGGTGACCATGATCCAATCCATGGGCACGGCAAACACCTGGCTCACCGCTTGGCGAAAATCGTCGGCGTAGGGCGTAGGGTAGCGCCGCAGCCATTCGCTGTCCAAAGTCTGCAAAACCGCGATCGCCTCTGGAGAGGGCGGGTAGGGGTTTTCGTTGGTATTCAACTTAATCACCGGGGTGCCCGGTCGGGGCTGTTCCCCAGGAATGTATCCAGTCATGGCCGCAACCGCTGGCCGAAAATAGCTGCTCATAGCACTCACCAAAACAAAAGGGGCTAGAATTCCCCAACGCTCTTTATCATAGCGGGGAAGGCGATCGCGATTAAATGCCTTGTTTCCTGACCTGCAGCTCCACCTTGGTCATGACCGGCCGCTCACCATAGCTCCCTGTCCCCGTCTGACGCTAGAATCAGGGTCGCAGCCATCACTCTGGTGCTGGTCTTTGTTCAAGTACTCTTTATGCAAGCGGCGCACCGTGGATGATTTTTTAAAGGGAACCAACCTCTACCTGGTCGGCATGATGGGTGCTGGCAAAAGTACCCTGGGCAAGATTTTGGCCCATGACCTCGGCTACCGCTTTGCCGACACGGACGCGGTGATCGAGCAGGCGGCCGGACAGCCCATCTCCGCTATCTTTGCCCAAGATGGGGAATCGGCTTTCCGTGCCCTAGAAACCGAAGTGTTGGGTCAGCTCGCCAGCTACACCCGCATGGCGATCGCCACCGGGGGCGGTATTGTGATCGAACGCAAGAACTGGAGCTATCTGCAGCATGGAGTCGTCGTCTGGCTCGATGTTTCCGTCGATTTGCTCTACGACCGCCTCAAGGGCGATCAGACCCGCCCCCTGCTGCAGGCCCCGGATCCTAAACAGGTATTGCAAACCTTGCTCAACCAACGGCGATCGCTCTATGCCCAGGCTGATGTGACCATTTCAGTGACCGAACCCCAAGCACCAGAAGCGATCGCTGCTCAAGTACTCGATCGGATTCGCGCCATCCTGCGGCCACCTCACTCCACCGCAGAGTAAAACGATAAGGATTTCATGACATTACCGCCATTGGCTCCTGCTTTCTGCCAAAATCTCTGACAGTTGAGCGTTATGCTCCATCGGTTGTGCCCATCTTCGCCCCTTTGTCACCCATCCGCCCATGATCAACGATAACGATAGCAACTATATCGAACGAGACGAAGCTACCCGAGTTCGCGTGTTGAGCGAGGCCCTGCCCTATATCCAAAAATTTGCTGGACGCACCATTGTGGTGAAATATGGCGGGGCGGCGATGAAAGATAGCAGCCTCAAGGCCAAGGTGATGCGGGACATTGTGTTCATGGCCTGCGTGGGATTGCGTCCCGTGGTGGTGCATGGCGGCGGCCCGGAAATTAACTCATGGTTGACCAAACTGAATATCGAGCCCCAGTTCAAAAATGGCCTGCGGGTCACCGATGCCGCCACCATGGATGTGGTGGAAATGGTCTTGGTGGGGCGGGTGAACAAGGAAATTGTGTCGTTGATTAACCAGGCAGGCGGGGCAGCGATCGGGCTCTGTGGCAAAGACGGCAACATGATCCTCGCCCGTCCCCAAGGCGAAGCGGGTATTGGCTTTGTGGGCGAAGTGAGCGCCATGAATACCCAGGTGATTGAAGCGATCGTTAACAGCGGCTACATTCCGGTGGTGTCCAGCGTGGCCGCCGATGAAACCGGTCAAGCCTACAATATCAACGCCGACACGGTAGCGGGTGAAATGGCCGCAGCCCTAGGTGCCGAAAAGATGATCCTGCTCACCGATACCCCAGGCATTTTGCAAGATTACACCGATCCAGCCACCCTGATTGCCAAGTTGGACATTCAACAGGCTCGGCAACTGATTGATTCTGGTGTTGTGGGCGGCGGCATGATTCCTAAGGTCAACTGCTGCGTGCGATCCCTGGCCCAGGGCGTTAAGGCTGCTCACATCATCGACGGCCGCATTCCCCACGCGCTGCTCTTGGAAATTTTCACCGATGCTGGGATTGGATCCATGATTGTAGCCTCGGAGTTTCGCTCCTAAGGTTTCCAAGCATGTGGTCTGAGACATCACCCAAGGGCGATCGCCTTTCGGTACACTGGCCATTGGTGAATTCCAGGATCAGCCATGGCAGTCTACGTCATCACGGGAGCAAATCGCGGCATCGGCTATGAATATTGCCGTCAACTCAAACAGCGGGGCGATACAGCGATCGCCGTTTGTCGTACACCATCGAATGAGCTGAAGCAGCTAGGTGTTCAGGTCGAAACCGGCATCGATATCACCTCTGACCGATCGGTGGCCGATCTAACCGATCGCTTAGATGGCCTTGGGATTGATGTGTTGATCAACAATGCCGGTATTTTGCAGCGCAATACCCTAGAAAATCTAGATTTCGAGAGTATTCGCCAGCAGTTTGAAGTGAATGCCTTGGGCACCCTGCGGGTTACCCAAGCTCTTTTGCCCAATCTTCACAGCGGCTCCAAGGTGATCATCATGACCAGTCGCATGGGATCGATCGCCGATAATACTTCCGGTGGTTCCTATGGCTATCGCATGTCGAAAGTTGCCGTATCTATGGCAGGCAAATCCTTATCCCACGATCTAAAACCCCGTGGCATTGCGGTAGGCATCCTCCATCCAGGGCTCGTGAGCACCCGCATGACCGGCTTTACCTCCGGTGGCATTACGCCCGAAACATCTGTGAATGGCTTGTTAGAACGCATTGACGCGCTAACGCTGGAAACAACCGGCACCTTTTGGCACGCCAATGGCGAGGTGCTTCCCTGGTAAGGAGTTAAGTTTAAATATGCAAGGAGCGATCGCTTTCATAGGGGGCGATCGCTCCTCGGTTAACTCAAAATCTTATTCGACCATCAACACCCACTCACTGCGAGTGTCGCCATTGATAAACGCGGCGGGCACGTGATAAATATCTACGCCGAGGGAAATAAATGCGGCGCGAATGGCCGTAGCATGGGCAGACTCGGTGGCTGCAATGGAGACCCCAGCGGTAACCAAGGCAGGGGTTTTGAACTGAGCGGCTTCATTGCCATAGGCGATCGCTGCATCGACTTCCAGCGCTAGAGCTAGCTTGGCAATATTTACATCCGAGTCTAGGTTACCTTCGCCAGCTTCAAGATAGGCAGAAACGTCGTAACTTTCCTCTGCCATAACGGGCATTCCGCCCAAGCTGGTGATCACGGAGGCTAGTAAATCCCGGTGTTCCATGTGGTCGGCTTGATTTCTGAGTGCAAGCGCCAAAACAGCCTGCCCAACCTCGGTTTCGCTCAGTTGAGGGGCAGCAAAGCCATAGGCCCAGATGGCTTGGTGTTCGTAGTACAGAGCGGTGTTCAAAATGCCTATATCATTGGCCACATCATCCTCGGACGCCATAGCGGGACGTGGCTTGAGCAATGATAGGCCAATTGCGCCAGATAGACCAGCGATCGCACCCCCAGCCAGGATTTGACGGCGAGATAGCGCCTGCTTGGATGTAGGAATCATAATCAGTGTTCTCTTGTAAGGGTCTCACTCTTGTTACGAGGAGAACTCCAATTCGGATTGGTCTGGCTCTCATACCAATTGAATGGGAAGCAACACTGGACGTAGGGTGCGATCGCGAAGCATAACGCACCGCTCCCCCATTAATGATGCGTTATGTTTTCTACTCGATCTCTGCCCCGCCCATATCTTTTGGATGCTGCTTGTTATGGAAGAAAATGTACCTGCAAGTCCATCCAATATAACTTTGCTTGGTTCAATAGAATGTTTTTGACGAATCGCGTCGCGGACTTGGTCAAGTAGCTTTCTGAGGCGGGATTCCATAGCGAGGACGATAGATGCTATAGTATTTGTGTACTAAGTCTGCGTGCATTGCCTGGGTACTGACCATGAAGATTTGCTG
>DATNRH010000953.1 GCA_036703605.1 Candidatus Obscuribacterales bacterium
ACTCCTTCCCCCCGTCTTACAAGGTCTCCCACCGCCACACACCCATCATTCCTACTCGTGGCCACGGAAACCTCCCTGTCTTTCATCCACCCATTGGACCCTCTGGCGCCAAGCTCTTCATAAATGCTTTTTGCTCCCCGGCTGCCCCTTCTTCACCCTCCAACGACAACTCGGCCCCTGGCTGATACAACCCTCTCTCTCATGGACATGGTTCTACTCGCCCACCCACAAGCACTTATACCATCGTACCGCCAACCACCAGTGGACACGATATCGCCGAGTCCTCCACCACAACAGCCCCATCAACAAACGCTTTGTGTACGACACCACCATAGATCCCCTCACTGTCCAAGATCTCCAGCTTGCCTCCATCTCACATCGAGACGCCACAACCAACCAAGTCACCGTACTTTCTCTCAGCCCGAACGCCCTACGCCAACCCCCAGTCCCAGAAGCTGTGGACTACCCCTTTCGCGAACTCATTCAATCACTTCCCCAGCACTCTCGGTGGGCCCTTCATCGCACGCAAATTGATCCTTCCTCATTACTGTCTGTTGCCATGGCCATCCAACAAGATCAGGCCATTGCCGTCAGTGATGGCTCCTACGATCCCTTTTCCCGCACTGGCTCCTCTGCTTTTATCCTGACCCCAGCCATTACCGACCTTACTACCCAAATAGCAGGTCAAAACCAAGTCGTCGGAGCTCCCTATCAACAAAGTGCTTACCGCAGCGAACTAGCCGGCGTAGCCGGTATCCTTGTTCTTCTAGACCTTATCGTTACCCATTTCTCCATCTCTGCAGGCTCTATTACCATCGGACTGGACGGCGAAAGCGCCCTCAACCAAACCGCCGGCGACTGGCTCCTCAAACCCCAACAAACGGACTTTGATCTTCTTTACGACATTCGCCAACGCCTAAAACTATTGCCCATCACATGTTCCTTCCAGTGGATTAAGGGCCACCAAGACGACCACAAACAATACTCCACTTTGGACCCCTGGGCTCAACTCAATGTGCAATGCGACGAACAAGCTAAAGCCCACTGCACAGCCTGCTCCAACCACATCAAGCCCAACATCCGCTTCAAACACGAGAAATGGTCACTATCCCTCGACCACAACAAACTCACCGGAGTCAATGTCCCCAACCTCTATGCCCAAATCTACAAACCAACCCTAGCATACTGGGCTTCCAAACACGGCATCACTCCCCAAGTCTGGGACTTACTTGACCAGCAAGCCCTGAAACGCGCCATGAAACGCATCCCCTTAGGTAAACAACGATGGCTCTTGAAACACGCCACCGGACACTGCGCTGTAGGCCGCATGGAACTCCTCCGCCA
>DATNRH010000954.1 GCA_036703605.1 Candidatus Obscuribacterales bacterium
TGGGTTAGGCCAAGATCTCTTAGCGGGTGTCAATATCTTGGGCAGTGCTGCATTTGAGCTATGGCTATTTAGTGAAAGACATCGCCTTAACGGTGCTACCGAAGCCATCCTGCATGAGGCTACCTTAGCCTGTTTAGCAGAAGGGCGCGTAAATGAAGCATTCCAGTGTGCCTCACGGCTGGTCGATCTCAATCCGCTCGATGAGGCTCACCACGTTCTGCTGGTTCAGTGCCTTCGGGCTGCTGGTGACGACGATGGAGCCGTCAAGCATGTGATGCACTGTACTGACCTTTTTCGGCGGGAGTGGGGTACTGAGCCAAGCCCAGTGTTACAGGAGGCTGTTTTCAAACCCATACTCGATCTATCTAAAACGCGACCTTATTCTGTGCAAGCAATGCTTGAGGCGGGGGAAGCGGCGATCGCAGCGGGGGCAATCAGTCAGGGCTTGCAGACCTTACGAGAGGCCGTAGCTCTAGCCCGCCAGGATCAAAATCATCAACTCTTAGCTCGGGTACTGGTGGCGCTGGGTCACGCGCTGGTTCATGTGGGTAGAGGCAGTGACGAGGAAGGTGGGGCGGCACTGCATGAAGCCGTCACTCATGCCATTGAGGTGGGTGATGAGCATACCGCTGCGATCGCCTATCGAGAACTAGCCTTCGCTGACTTGGAGCGTGGGCGTTATCACCGTGCCCTTGACTTATTAGCTGAGGCAACACGCTTAGCTGCAGGAGACGACGCTGAAATGGCCTGGATCGAATGTATCCAAGGGGCCTGCCTGAACGATCAGGGCTGTTACTCTCAAGCCTTCAAAGTTCTGAGTTCCGCTGTGGAACGGGCTGAGCGAACCGAGTCCCCAGAGGCTTTGGTTTTTGCCCGCTGCTGGGTCGGTCGATTGCACCTGTTGCGGGGCGAATGGGCTGAGGCAAAGCCAGTGCTGGAACGGGCATTACAGGAGGCACATGCTTGCTGGATGGCGCTTGCCCCACTTCCTGAGGCTCTTCTGGCTGAGGTACATCTGCTAACGGGTGATCTCGATACGGCCGAGAGCCAGCTAGAACGTGCCTTTGTCATGGGACGACAGCTTGACGATCCTTGCTTAGAAAGCATCGCCATGCGGGGACTGGGGCTGGTCGCTGTAGCCAGGGGGCAATCCAGCCGAGGCTATCAGATGCTGATCGATGCACCGCGAATTTCTCGGCGGCTACCCGATAGCTATCGCTGGATTGAAGCCTATGGGCTTGATGCCCTATGTCGGGTGGCGATCGCCCAGGGGCAGGCGGCAGCACCCCGGTGGATTGCTGACCTCGAATCCCTCGCGGCACGATGCGGCATGAGTGAGCTTGTAGTTCGGGCACTGTTGCATAAAGCTCGGCTCGGTGAGCCAGGTGCGTTCGAGACCGCTCGTGATTTGGCGACTGCGATCGATAACCCCTTGCTCCATGACACCGTCGCTCAGAGGGCGTTTGAAAAGTCGGCGGAGCAGTAAAAAAGCTCACACGGTTTAGGCTGAGATTACTAAAGCTACAGCCCCGTGAGAGCGATGAGTAAAGCCTACACCAGCAATTTAACCTGTGACCAGTTTGAGTTGATTGAGCCCTTGCTGCCGAAGGCGAAACCGGGAGGGCGACCCCGAACGGTCTGTTTGTGGGCGGTGCTCAATGCCATCTTTTACCTGGTGGCTCAAGGGTGTAGTTGGCGGGATTTGCCCGGCGATTTTCCCGCCTGGCAAACGGTGTACACCTATTACCGTACTTGGGTGAAGGATGGCACCTGGGAGGCAATCCACAAGCGTCTGCGGTCGTGGACACGCGCGGTTCATGACCGCATGGAAAGCCCTTCGGAAGTCATTCTAGACAGTCAAAGCGTTCCCACCGCGCCGATGGTGCATCGCTCGGTTGGCTATGACGCCGCTAAAGTGACGAAAGGACGTAAACGGCATCTGGTGGTTGATACCCTCGGTTTGATGATGGCCGTCGTTGTGACGGCAGCGAATGTCCCTGAACGCACTGGCGGTCAACAGGTTCTGCACAAGCTCCATCAGATGGGTGAGTCTGTGGCACGGGTCTATCTGGTCTGGGTTGACGGTGGCTATCGTGGTTCTAACTTTCTGCAATGGGCGATGGATACCTTGGCATGGATTGTTCACGTCGTCTTGCGCCCTCAAGAAGCCAAGGGCTTTGTCTTACTCAAGAAACGGTGGATTGTTGAGCGCACCTTTGGCTGGTGGCGATGGTCACGTCGCTTGGTTCAAGATTATGAACAGCTTCCTGAAAACGCTGAAGCGATGCTCCAAATCGCCATGATCCGCATTATGCTCAGACGCTTGGCATCATGAGCTACACTCCTACCCCTTTTCAAACAACCTCTAACTAACATGTCTGATGCTACGACAGGAAGAGCGCGATCGCCATCAGGTCCCTAGCGATTTCGATAGGTTTAGTACGGTAGTCTTCGAAAAAGCCACCTTTTTCGTACTATCTATCCTGTTCATCAGGCTAGACTCTGAGCTTGTGTAACTTAAGATACAAAATAAACCTTGGGTTAGCTTCTAATCTACACGCTAGGGTTAAGCCTAAGAATATTCAAACGTAATCAGGAATTTCAACGTCCATCTCACAAAGTGACTCTGCACAGTAAACTTGATTTTTTCTACCACGGGCATGACTTGTGAACTGGATTTTCCGGCAGCGTTACGTGTAGCCATTACGTGGTCTATCCTCAGGGGGAAGCTGGTTCGATGATCTATATTGTCTGCCCTTCGCGGCTATAGCGGGGAGATGTGGGCAATCGGTCTATCGTCAGTTACCCGTGAGGTCTGAAGCATCTTAGCTTATCCAATTCAATAATAGGGAAGAACTCATGCCAGAAGTAACGAAGCCTGCACACCAAACCGGTGATTTTCTTGTTGACTATGAAGAGAAAGTCTTTCCTGATGTGAAGGCGGAACCCGGTGAAAAAGCGTTAGTTACCTTTCATACGGTGGCGTTTGAGGGATCGATTGGCTTAGTTAATTTGCTACAAGCCACCCGCTTACTTCGGAAGGGGTTTGAAACGTCTGTGTTGCTCTATGGGCCAGGGGTAACGTTGGGTGTACAGCGCGGGTTTCCAAAGCTAGGCGACGAAGCTTTTCCTGGACATATGGCCATGAATAATCAGATCGTTAAGTTTATGGATGAGGGTGGTAAAGTTTATGCTTGCCGCTTTGCACTGCAGGCGCTCTATGGTCATGGGGAACCGTCTTTGATTCCTGGCATTACGCCGATCAATCCCCTAGACGTGTTAGATATTGTACTCTTGCACCGCAAAGAGGGAGCATTCATCCTGGATACTTGGACGATGTAGACATTGCTTCGGCGATCGCACCGGGGTTGAGAAGCATCCTGTGGCGATCGCTGAAAACTCTGATTATAGGTTTGTTTAAGCCATGTGCTTTAACGTTGATTACCTGTTGACTATCGGTTCATTAACCTTGACCGGCTCATTGGCCGGAGTGAAAAGAGATAACGGTTTTAACTCTTGACTTGTTATCACAGTCCATGCCCAACCGCCAAACGTGACTATGATTGACTACTCGCGCACTGTTCGTGCTGCTGCTGCTCAGATTTCCCCTGTGCTTTTTAGCCGAGAAGGAACCGTCGAGAAAGTGTTGGCAGCGATCGCTGAGGCGGCCCAACAGGGAGTCCAGTTGATTGTTTTTCCAGAAACACTGGTTCCCTACTATCCTTACTTCTCATTTATTCAGCCGCCTGTTTTGATGGGTAAAGCGCACATGCAGCTATACGAGGAAGCGGTGGTCGTTCCTAGCCCCACAACGGTTGCGGTAGGGCAAGCGGCTAAGCGCTACGGCATGGTCGTTGTATTGGGCATCAATGAGCGGGATGGCGGATCGCTCTATAATACCCAACTGGTGTTTGATGCCGATGGCACCCTGGCACTGAAGCGCCGAAAAATTACGCCAACCTACCACGAGCGGATGGTTTGGGGGCGGGGTCATGGGGATGGATTGCAGGT
Organism: Candidatus Obscuribacterales bacterium; assembly: GCA_036703605.1. Taxonomy (NCBI): domain Bacteria; kingdom Bacillati; phylum Candidatus Melainabacteria; order Candidatus Obscuribacterales; species Candidatus Obscuribacterales bacterium. Next base: position 4,012 of record DATNRH010000954.1, read on the forward strand.
CGTAGACACTGCAGTTGGGCGCTTGGGGGCGTTGGCCTGTTGGGAGCATTACAATCCGCTAGCGCGCTATGCCCTCATGGCTCAGCATGAACAAATTCATTGTTCTCAGTTTCCGGGTTCCCTGGTAGGCGACATTTTCAAGGAACAGATTGAGGTTACCATCCGCCATCATGCATTGGAAGCAGGATGCTTTGTGGTGAATTCAACGAGTTGGCTCTCATCGGAGCAGATTCAACAGGTGACCACCGATGCGGGATTGCAGCGGGCGATTCAGGGCGGTTGCAATACGGCCATCATTGGCCCAGAAGGCAATCATTTGGCTCCTGCCATTACTGAGGGAGAAGGGTTGGTGATTGCTGATTTAGACTTTTCACTGCTCATCAAGCGCAAACGCATGATGGATTCTGTAGGGCACTATTCCCGACCGGAGTTGCTGCACCTGTACGTTGACCGGCGATCGCAGCCGACGATGGTTGACCATCCGTTCCCCATGCCCACCACTGAAGCCGATGCGGGACTGATGAATGGGGCCGATGCACTGCCGAGGCCCAACGGTTCACCTGTTTCGCCGACTCCCCCGCCGATTGCCAATTTGTAAGCATCGGTCTTGATTTTTCTGACTTAATTGCAGATTGGGGCGATCGCTCGATAGTTACTCTTTTTGCTAACCCTGACGACTGAGCCATCAACCGATATGGATAAACAACAGTTAATTGTGGAATTGCAATCGAAGGGGTTGCAGCTTGCCGAACAAACCTCCGGGGCGGCGGGGCGCAAAGGCGGTGCCGGCCCGTCGGATCATAAGGCGATTGTGGTGGATGGCACGACGGTCATGGTGCCGGTCTATACGGGCACGGCAGCGGTTTCACCGTATCGCCTTAGCTCGGCAGTCAATAGTTCCCCCGTGGTGCCCAGCGAGGAGGTGCAGCC
>DATNRH010000955.1 GCA_036703605.1 Candidatus Obscuribacterales bacterium
AGGATGATGCCGGATAATAGGGCTGCCCAGCGCAAATAGGAGAGCGATCGCTCTGTGCGGGCTTGGTCTAAAGCCGATTCCAAGGTTGCTTGCCACTCTAGGGCCTGGTTATAGGCTGTGCTTCCAGGCGGCACATCGGCTTCAGTCACCGTAATCAGATGCTGCTCATTGAGGGTAATGATCGGCAGTTTGGTGCGCTCGCCAACCTCAATCTCAGGGGGATCATCTAACTCGATCGCCATTTCCAGCTTTTCATTGACTGTCTGAGCACGCTCCTCGGCTCCAAAGGCTCCTGAAGAATTAACTTGAAATAAGATTTGCCCATCTAGGACAACCGGCTTGGATTCGGGCGGTGGATCGAGTTGGGCGATCGCCCCAGAGTTAATTCCAAGTATCAGACTCACCCCTAGACTCACCAAACCCAACATGAAGTACCTGGACATCCAGCGGATGCTCCAAGGGAAGGCGTGACGATTCATAAACGTTCCTAGTAGGGTCTGAAGCAACACGGCGTTATCTCTTCTCACGGGGATGACCCCGGTACCCGGAGGATAGCGCAAAATGGGGCGATCGCTCGTTTGGCATTCGTCTGGAGACAAGCGCCCATGGGATAGGACATGGGGCGACGTCTGAAGCCCAAGCTTATACCGGAGATTGACGTGGGAAGACTATCACGAGCAGTCTACAGTGCTTTTCAAGCCCGGCTGGGCTAAATCCGGCAATCGCCCGCTTAATCCAGTCATCAGGCGCAGGGAAAGATGGCGAACGAGCCAGACCCGGTTCATGCCCCATAATCCTAGCCGCCGCAGCCGCCGCAGCCACCACCAATTGTTGGAAAAGAGGCGATCGAGTACATCTGTAAATATCAAAATGGCCAGGGTTTCGAGCCGCCGCCAGCGTTCATACCGCCGCAGGATCTTCAGCGAGCCAATATCCTGCCCCCGCTGCTGGGCTTGGGTGAGCACTTGGGCTAAGGCCGCTGCATCACGAATGCCTAGGTTCATGCCCTGACCACCGACCGGATGGCAGCAGTGGGCAGCATCCCCTACCAGGGCTAGGCGAGATTGCACATAGCGATCGCTATACATGAGCTGTACGGGAAACAGTTGGCGATCGCTCACCATGTCTAGCTCACCCAACTGCCCTTGATAGCGCCGCTGGAGTTCAGCGATAAACTCGGCTTCTGGAGCCTCTAGCCAATGCTGGGCCTGGCGATGGGGAGCCGTGAGCACGATCTGGCAGCGATTGCCAGGCAGGGGCAGGGTAGCAAAGGGGCCGCTGGCCCAGAAATGTTCGCGGGCAATATTTTGATGGGATTGCTCAGGACGCAGCACCACGGTAATGCAGGACTGCCAATATTTCCAGCCATGGGTCTGAATGCCTGCCTGCTGGCGGATGGGCGATCGCGCTCCGTCAGCGGCAATCACAAGACGGCTGGTGACCTGGCGGACGTTATCGTCAAGGGCCACTGTGAGGGTGGCCTGCTGAGATTCGTAGCGCACCGACTGCACCGTAGCAGGACAGAGCCAGTCTACGGTTGAGCATTGCTCTAGGCGACGGTGTAGCGCCCGCAGTAGGACGCCATGTTCTGCCACATAACCCAGGTCTGGGGTACCCAAGTCATCGGGCTGCAGGTCTACCACCTCGGGATGCAGTTCTTCCGCTAGGCGAATCTGCTGAAACGTGGTGATCTGGGGCAGTACCTCATCCCAGATGCCTAGACGCTGAAAAATTCTGCCGGAGAGCAGGGTAATGGCATAGGCGCGACGGTTGGCAAATCCGGCTTCCTTGGGGCGAGCTTCCATGAGGGCGATGCGGAGCCCCGAATCTTTCAAGCTGCAGGCTAGGGTTAGCCCGACAATACCACCGCCCACAATGGTCACGTCATAGTCTACAGAACGGGAGGCGATCGCCTGAGGTGATTGGGCTGCCTGTGTTAACACCATGCCTGCATTACGTTGCAACAACAATTTGCAGCCAGAGCGCTGGATCTAGGCGTCGATCAAGGGGGCATCAGGGTTGATGCTAGCTTGACGTTACGCCACGGGATCACGGCTATATCTCTAGCTCTACCTATCTATTGTGACGCGATTGCTCTCTCCCATCAAGCAGGGAACCTCAACCCATACTCAGGGCCATCAAATCCTCGGCCATATCAAAATTGGCCGTCACGGTTTGCACATCATCCAAGTCTTCCAGAGCATCCATCAGCTTCAGAAGCGATCGCGCCTGATCAGGATCCGCCACCTCTAGGGTATTTTCAGGAATCCAGCGCAGTTCTGCATCGCTGATGTCATAGCCCCGCTCTTGTAGTGCTTGGTTCAGGGTCTCCAGACCAGCAGCGTCGGTCAACACTTCTGCCCCCGGCGTTTCATCCACCTCCATGAGTTCATAGGACTCGGCTCCACCCTCTAGAGAGGCCTCCAATAGCGCATCTTCATCGGTGATGTTGCGCAAGGAGACCACGCCTTTCTGGGCAAACATCCAGCTTACACAGCCCGTTTCCCCCAGATTGCCGCCATTTTTGCTGAACGCCGATCGCAGATCCGCCGCTGTGCGGTTGCGGTTGTCGGTCAGCGCCTCAATCAACACCGCAACGCCGCCTGGCCCGTAGCCCTCATAGCGAATGTCTTCCAGCTCGTTGGCCGAGCCTAGGGTGCCAGCTCCCTTGGCGATCGCTCGTTCAATATTGTCATTGGGAATGCCCGCCGCCTTGGCCTTTTCAATGGCCGTGCGCAGTTGAAAATTGCCCTCCGGATCGGGGATGCCGTTGCGGGCTGCCACAATAATGGCTCGGGATATTCGGGCAAAGGTCTTGCCCTTGACCGCATCCACCCGTGCTTTTTGGCGCTTGATATTCGCCCACTTACTATGTCCTGCCATCGGTTCTTCTATGATTCGATCGTGACTATGTATGCAACCCTTTGCACAACCTGTCCACCCGTCAGCCTAGCGGAAAGACGTTGCCCATATCCTGACGGTGGGCCATGTTTCAATGTAACCCGCGATCGCCTGTTGATCCTAACGTTGTGGAACTTTAGCCCCTAGACAAAGTCAAGGGTATTGAGACTGCGGTGGTGGCTAATCTCTATCGATACGGAGTTTGTCTCTAGGAACCCGACACGATGGTGATCTAGACCCAAGCCACGATGAGCCCTGCCCTCCATTCTCGTGAAGCCTAAAGAAGGATATCGACCCTTGCTCTGGCGAACGCGATCAAGTTTGAATGCCCCTAGCAGATGAAAGCCAACGGTGGTTTGCAGTGTATCTATGTTCTTGCATTTAATCGGAGACTCATTATGTTATCGAAACAGTTCAGATCTAAGACGGCGGCACTGATAGCTTTGGGCATGGCATCCGCAGCGATCGCCCCCTTCACCATGGCTCAGCGGGTCTTGGCGTCGGAAGCGCATGAGCAGCCGTTCCAAACCGCTCAGTTATTTGGGCAACCCGCTGCCGTTGTGGTGCCTGCCGGTACGATTATTCCCGTGGCCTATACCGAAGCAGAGCGGATTGTCATTGCCCCGGATGAAACCTATCCTGTAACCTTGGTGACCACGGTGGATGTGTTCTCCTCGGCTGGCACCCTGGTGATTCCTGCCGGTAGCCAGATTGAAGGTGAGCTGCTGCCGGTGGAAGAAGGCACCCAGTTTGTCGCCAGTGAAGTGGTGTTTGCCAACGGCACTCGCCGCGATATCGTGGCATCCTCGGATCCCATTACCGAAACCGAAATCATCTCAGAGCGCAGCGACCCAGATATTCTACGGGGAGCCGCCATTGGTGCCGCTGCCGCCGGTGTCATTTCTGAGGTCTTTGGTTCTATTGACTTCCTAGAAGTGCTAGGTGGGGCTGGCTTGGGCGCGCTAGCCGCTATTTTAATCGGCGGTAGCGATCGCGAAGTAGAAGTAGTGGTGATTGAACCTGAGGAAGACCTTGACGTGGTGCTGGATGCAGATTTCGCTCTGTAGTCTCCCAGGCTCACGATTGATCCATAGGTAACTAAGAGGTAATTAGAAAGGGGCGAACAATGTTCGCCCCTTTTCTATGGAGATTTTTACGCCCCGAGAGGTAGGGGCATGGATCCAAAGACTTTTTCAAGTTCAAGGCTTGCTGCTGCCTGCAGGAGAGCGGAGCGATCGCTGGGATCGGGTAGATAGGGTAAGCAGCCTAGAATCGGCATCTGGGTGAGCGATCGCAGCCAGGTTGGGGAAAGCCAGTCGTCTAAATGGTCGGCAGAATCCGGCTGGCAACAGTTGAGCACCAGGCCTTTAAGATGCACCTTTGCCTGCCGGGCTAGAGCCACATGGGCCACTGCTTGGGCGATCGCACCGGGGCGCACCGGCACCACTAAAATGGTCGGCAAGCGCCAGTCCCAAGCTAAATCTGCCAGGGTGGTATCTGGGGCGATCGGATAGCCCAAACTACCCATGGCTTCCAGCAAAACCCAGGTATGGTTCTGCATCAGGGTTTGTAATTCTTGCCAAATAGTCGTTAATTCCGCGTTCATCGAGCCAGCGGATCGATGGGGCTCCCAGCGGCAGGGGGTGATGCTGTCGAGCGACTGGTGAGGGACGAGGTCTTGGTAGAGAAGGCGATCGCGATCGTCTTGATCGATCGGTTTCATAATCGCGATGGACTGGGCAGCACGATAGGTTTGCCAATAAATAGCCAGCGATCGCAGCAGCAGGGTTTTTCCGACCCCTGCCTCTGTTCCTGCAATGAACGTTGTTTTTGCCGTACTGCTCACGACCTGCTCCTCACTTGTCCTGATTGATCACGCACATTTCAACCCTGTAGCTAGTAGGGTTATTCCTAATTACTCGGGATTTACAACGCGCACATCAACACTGTAGCCAGTGTCACTCCCTGCGACCACGTCAATCTGAAATAAGCCACTGCGATCGAGCTGTCCTTCCCAAAACAGCAGTTCGGCTGCATCCGCGATCAATCGTCCATTGGGTAGGCGAATATCTAACCTCACATCACCACTAGCGACTTCTGCTCGCAGAATTTGGCCAGCCTCCGCACGGACTAGATAGCGACGAATCTCGCTAGGGTCGCTGCGTCCTTGAATTAAGGTGCCATCAGAACCTGGTTCAAACTGTAGGGGTACGGAAATAATCTCGGGTTCTGGCTCGGGCTCGGGTTCTGGCTCGGGTTCTGGCTCGGGTTCTGGTTCTGGCTCGGGCTCCGGCTCGGGTTCCGGCTCCGGTGCTGCCTCCAGATCGACCGTTAGGGTATAGTCGCTATCGACCACGCCCCGCACAGGACTCAACTGCACGGTGTAATCCCCTGTGAAGTCCAGTTCTCCCTGCCAGCTCGACACGCGCTCTGCCTGAGCATCAGCCGGTTGGCGATTGGGCGCGAGGACGGATAGTAACATCCCTTCTTCGGCCACATCAACCGTGAGGGTTTGCCCTTGTTCCACCGAGATGATGTAGTTGACGGTTTCATTTTGCTGGAGATTGCCTTCAATGGTCTCTGTCCGACCAGGCCGAAGCGCCAAGCGTTGGCTAAACTCGATCGGCTCAGCAGGAATGGGCTCGGGTTCCGGCTCGGGTTCCGGCTCCGGCTCTTCTTGGGCAGGAGGTTCGTTGACGACCGGATTCTCCACCGGCGTCAGCAAGGCTCCGACGATCGCCCAGGATAATGCTCCGATCACGATCGCCGCCGCGACAAAAATCATAAACACCGCAAAGGGATTGTCCCACACCGAGCTTTGTTCTTCGACCTGAGGGACAATAGGCGGGCGGTAGGCGCGATCGGGGGTGCGGGATGGTACGGCCTGGGTGGGCTCGTAGGGACGGCCCACAGCCATGGTCGGCATCTGGGATAGATCGGGCGGTGCGGGTGGTGCGGGTGCCGGTGCGGGGGGCGCAGGGTTAGGACTCGGGTTGGGGCTAGGGGCTGGCTTGGCTCCAGCTTGGGGAACGTTCGCCTGGAGCGCTTGCACCACATCCCGGACAGACTGGTAGCGATCGCCTGGCCGATAGCTAAGCATGGTGTTGATCACCTGGGCAAACCCTGGACTCACATTCACCCACCGCTGCCAAAACCAGGTGAGGGTGCGATCGTCGTAGAGTTCCTGGGGCTCTTTGCCCGTCAGCAGCACCACCACGGTCACAGCCAAGGCGTAGAGATCGCTGTTGGGATAGGCTTGACCGCTCTGCATTTGTTCCCCCGGCGCATAGCCCAGCTTGCCCACGGTGGTATATTGCGGCGTCGTTTCCGGCGACTGGACTCGGGTGGCCAGTTCTTTCACAACCCCAAAATCAATCAACACTGGCAGGGAGTCGCCTTGGCGGTGAATGATGTTATCTGGCGCGATGTCGCGGTGGATGATGCCCTTGCTGTGGATATGGGCGAGTACCGGCAGCAGTTGCCGCATCAGTTGCGTGACTTCTGCTTCGGAGAAGGCCAGTCCTTGGGTTTGGCGATCGGTGAGCAAGGCCCGATAGGTTTTCCCTTCTACATAGTCCTGCACCAAAAATAGGCGTTGATCTTCCTCAAAGGTCGCCCGAAATTGGGGAATTTGGGGATGCTGGATTTGGTACAAGATCGACGCTTCCCGCTGGAAGAGCTCGCGGGATTTGTCCATCATGCCGATGGCACCCTGGAGGGGAATAAATTCTTTTAAGGCACAGCGTTCGTTAAACCGCCCCTGATCTTCCGCCAGGTAGGTGCGCCCAAAGCCCCCTTGCCCAAGGATGCTCAACATGCGGTAGCGATTTTGCAGGATGGTTCCAGGTTGAATAGGTGGTTGCATCAGACTTGTGCGCCCTTTGGAGTGCCGATGGTGAACAGCCAGGGCGATCGCCCCAGACGAGTCATATAACATGTGGATGCTTCCCGATGCTTGCCTATGGAATAGTGGCTAACCGATAGGTGGGTTGAGCTACAGGTTGACCCAGCCGATGCTTGGGGATCCAGATGTTAGACGTTAGTTTAGACGGTGAGATCAGGTGATGATGGAGTCAGCGACCTCGGGGCGATCTGCGATCGCAGGTCAACTTCGATTATGCCCCATAGAGTTCTAAGGGAAGACCATCGGGGTCTTGAAAGAAGGTAAACCGTCGCTGGGTGAGGTGGTCGAGGCGGATAGGTTCGACGGCAATGCCCTGGGCCGTGAGGTGGGCGATCGCCCCCTCTAAGTCCGCCACAGCAAAGGATAGATGCCGCAATCCACAGGCTTCCGGACGGCTTGGTCGCGGCGGTGGATCGGGGAAGGAAAAGAGTTCGATCTGGTCGCGATCGCCCACGCGTAGGTCTAGCTTATAGGAGTCTCGCTCCGCCCGGTAGGTTTCTTGAATCACCTGAAAGCCCAGCACCTCGACGTAAAATCGCTTAGAGGTTGGGTAGTCGGAACAAATGATGGCAATGTGATGGAAGCCGTGGGTGTTCAGCATAACGCCGTTGGGAATCTACAATCGTGCCAGGTCGGCTATCTTAGGCCATCTTCAACATCAAGATGCCTTGATCAGACGAATTTGGCGTTTTTGCCACCTGAGGACGGCAATACCTATTCTAAGAGGCGTGAACACCGATCCTAGCGATCGCCGTTGCTTTTCTACAATTGCCATAGTACATGTCTCATTGGGTGAGTTAGCCATCGGCCGTCGTTCAGCACGGATGCAACCCAAGGAGGACAGCAGACGCTACGGAGGTCTACGATGCAACCCAATAATCCCAACCAGTTTACGGAAAAAGCCTGGGCAGCGATCGCCCGCACCCCTGATATTGTCAAACAGGCTCGCCATCAGCAACTGGAGCCAGAACACCTGTTCTTATCCCTGCTGGAGGATGAAGGTCTTGTTGCCAGCATTTTTAGTAAGCTAGGCGCAAGTCCTCAGCGGCTGCGGGACTATACCCAGCAGTTTATTGACCGACAGCCGAAGGTGAGTGGCGATAACAGTTCTGTCTATGTGGGGCGATCGCTGGATAGCCTGCTGGATCGGGCAGATGAGTTGCGAAAGCAGTATGATGACGACTACATTTCCACTGAGCATCTGCTGCTGCCCTACGCCCGCGATGGCCGCTTTGGCAAGGCGCTCTTTCAAGAATTTGGTCTCACTGAAGCCAAACTTAAGGACACGATTGATCAAATCCGAGGAAATCAAAAAGTGACGGATCAAAACCCCGAAGGCAAATACCAATCCCTGGAAAAATATGGCCGCGACCTAACAGAAGCCGCCCGCGGTGGCAAGCTGGATCCGGTCATTGGTCGTGATGGCGAAATTCGGCGCACCATCCAAATTCTGTCGCGGCGTACTAAGAATAATCCGGTGCTGATTGGAGAGCCAGGGGTGGGTAAAACAGCGATCGCCGAGGGGCTGGCCCAGCGTATCGTCAGCGGCGATGTACCTCAGTCCCTCAAAGATCGGCAGTTGATTGCCTTGGATATGGGGGCGCTGATTGCCGGCGCTAAGTATCGCGGAGAATTTGAGGAACGGCTGAAGGCGGTGCTGAAGGAAGTCACCGACTCTGAGGGACAAATTGTCTTGTTTATCGACGAGATCCACACCGTGGTGGGGGCTGGAGCCACCCAAGGAGCCATGGATGCCGGTAACTTACTCAAGCCCATGCTGGCTCGGGGTGAACTGCGCTGCATTGGTGCGACCACCTTAGATGAGTATCGTAAATACATTGAAAAAGATGCGGCCCTAGAGCGCCGTTTCCAGCAGGTCTATGTCGATCAGCCCACTATTGAAGATACGGTCTCTATTCTTCGGGGGCTCAAGGAACGCTACGAAGTTCACCATGGGGTGAAAATTTCTGACAGCGCCTTGGTGGCAGCCGCTAGTTTATCCACGCGCTACATCAGCGATCGCTTCCTTCCTGACAAGGCCATTGACCTCGTCGATGAGGCTGCTGCTAAGCTAAAAATGGAAATCACCTCCAAGCCTGAGGAACTGGATCGCGTCGATCGAGAAATTATCCAGACAGAAATGGAGCGTTTATCGCTTCAGAAGGAAAGCAATCCAGCCTCCCAGGAACGCTTAGCGCGACTAGAGAAAGACCTAGCTGACCTCAAAGGACAGCAGCGAGGCTTAAATGCTCAGTGGCAGTCGGAAAAGGGTGTGATCGACTCGATTCAAAAGCTTAAGGAAGAAATCGATCGGGTCAACGTAGAAATTCAGCAGGCTGAGCGAGACTATGACCTGAATAAGGCAGCGGAACTGAAGTATGGCAAATTGATTGAACTGCAGCGCCAGGTGCAGGAAGCAGAAACCCAGCTTGCAGAAACCCAAACGGATGGCAAATCCCTGTTGCGAGAAGAGGTAACTGAGTCGGATATCGCGGAGATTATCTCGAAATGGACGGGCATTCCCATCAGTCGCTTGGTGGAATCGGAAATGCAAAAGCTGCTCCACCTCGATGATGAACTGCACCGGCGGGTTATTGGGCAAGAAGAAGCGGTTACCGCTGTGGCAGACTCCATTCAGCGATCGCGGGCCGGACTTTCTGACCCCAATCGTCCCATAGCCAGCTTTATCTTCCTCGGCCCTACTGGGGTAGGTAAAACAGAGCTGGGCAAAGCCCTCGCTGCTTACCTATTCGACACTGAAGATGCTATGGTGCGCATCGATATGTCGGAATATATGGAAAAACATGCTGTCTCGCGGCTGATTGGCGCACCGCCAGGATATGTGGGCTATGAGGAAGGCGGACAGTTGACGGAAGCCGTGCGTCGTCGTCCTTACTCCGTGATTCTATTTGATGAGATCGAAAAAGCTCACCCGGATGCCTTTAACGTTCTCCTGCAAATTCTGGATGACGGACGGGTTACCGACTCCCAAGGGCGGACGGTGGACTTCAAAAACTCCATCATCATTATGACCAGCAACATTGGCTCTCAGTACATCCTGGATGTGTCAGGCGATGACGAACAGTATGACGTGATGCGATCGCGGGTGATGGACGCTATGCGCAGCCAATTCCGCCCTGAATTCCTGAACCGCATTGATGAAATCATTATCTTCCATGCGCTCAAGCAAAACCAACTGCGGGAGATTGTGAAGATTCAGGTGCAGCGTTTGGCCCAACGGTTGAGCGATCGCAAGATTGCCCTGAAGTTATCTGAAGCTGCTCTCGATTTCTTGGCGGCTGTAGGTTACGATCCTGTCTACGGAGCACGACCTCTGAAGCGGGCTATCCAGCGAGAACTGGAAACTCAGATTGCTAAGTCAATTTTGCGGGGCGATTTCAGCGAAAACGACACTATTTTTGTGGATGTAGAAAACGAACGCCTGGCCTTCAAGCGTCTACCATCCGATTTGCTGAACGTGGGTAACGCATGATGGATAGTTAAGTCATCGCGGCGATCGCGGCGTTGCTGTACCGGTGTTGCATAATTAAGAGATGAATTAGAGGAAACTGCGATGCAATGTCCAGAGTGCAGGGCTACTCATATCCGTAAAAATGGCAAGAGAAAGGGTAAACAAAATCACATCTGCGTCGCCTGTGGTCGTCAGTTCATTGATGCCTACGATCCTCACCGAGGCTACTCTGATGAGGTGAGACGCGAGTGTCTCAAGATGTATGTCAACGGTTCTGGGTTTCGAGCCATCGAGCGGGTCAAAGGCGTTCATCATACAACCGTGATCACGTGGGTCAAACAGGTTGGAGAACGACTTCCTGATGCCTACGACCCTGACACCATTCCAGAGGTGGGAGAACTCGACGAATTGGAAACATTTGTAGGCTCAAAAAAACAAGATTTGGCTGTGGACAGCCGTTGACCACTTCAAACAGGGGATTTTAGGCTGGGTACTGGGTGACCGTAGTGCGGAAACCTTTGCCCCGCTCTGGTCTATCGTAGCCGCCTGGAACTGCTATTTCTATGTGACGGATGGTTGGTCGGTGTATCCCCGTTTCATTCCAGAGGGCGATCAGATTATCTGCAAGACTTATATGACTCGGGTTGAAGGCGAAAACACGCGATTGCGACACTACCTGGCTCGACTGCACCGGAAGACACTTTGCTATTCTAAGTCCGTAGACATGCTGGCTCACTCTGTACGATTGTTACTTCACTACCTTAAGTTTGGTGATGTCCCAGTTCCTACAAGGTTCATCTCTTAATTCAGCAACGCCGCTGTACCAGAGATTGAGGGGTTCTTCAGCAACGCCGATCGCTATCTCAGTCCACTAGCGGCTGATGATACTCGTGCCAGTGGCGAGCAATATCTATCCGGCGACATATCCAGACGCGATCGCGGCTTTGAATATAGTCCAGAAAACGAGCTAAGGCAGCGGTGCGTCCTGGACGTCCTGACAGACGGCAATGGAGACCAATATTCAGCATCTTGGGAGATGTTTCGCCCTCTGCATAGAGGACATCAAAGGCATCTTTGAGATAGGTAAAAAACTGATCGCCGCTATTAAACCCTTGAGCCGTCGCGAAGCGCATGTCATTGGTATCTAAGGTGTAGGGAATCACCAGATGGGGCTTGCCGTAGTCCATGACCCAATAGGGTAAGTCATCGGCATAGCTATCAGAATCATAAAGAAATCCGCCTTCTTCTACGGCAATGCGGCGACTGTTGGGGCTAGTGCGGCCGGTATACCAACCTAGGGGACGACTGCCAGTGACCTCTGTGTGGATCGCGATCGCTTTCCTAAGATGTTCCCGCTCGGTTTCTTCGCCCATATACTGATAGTCGATCCAGCGATAGCCGTGGCTGGCCACTTCCCAACCCGCTTCCACCATAGCTTTCCCTGCATCTGGATTGTAGTGTAGCGCTAGGGCAACGGCGTAGACAGTAACCGGTAGGTTGCGGGAGGTAAACAACCGATGCAGTCGCCAAAAGCCAGCTCGACTACCATATTCATAGATGGATTCCATATTCATGTGGCGTACGCCGGTTAGCGGTGCTGCACCGACAATTTCAGATAAGAATGCTTCTGAAGCAGCATCACCATTCAAAATACAGTTCTCGCCGCCCTCCTCATAGTTGATTACAAACTGGACGGCAATCCTTGCACCATCGGGCCATTGAGGATCAGGGGTATGGCGACCATAGCCAATGAAATCACGCGGAGTAGACATACTTGTTCTCACACAACAGGTTTAGACCAGAGGCGATCGCCCCTAGGGTTGCCCCATCATACCGGAATTGTCTACTCTCTACAGTCAGCAATTGAACAGTACCAGTAGATTTCAACAGATAACAATATCTGCGCCACAGAGCTTCATCCTGGGGCGATCGCTGCTGTGATGGCATGATCAATCACTTGGCGCTGTTCGTCATCATAGCCCCAGCGATCGAGGAAATTGCTGTACACACCGTCACCGTTGATGCTGGTCTGAAGCTGCTGGGCTTTTTCGGTAATCAACGGTAGATCGAGCTGCTGGATCAGATGATGGGTACGCGATCGCACGCGATCCGATCCTTGGGCTAAGTCATCATGACGGTTGCGACGGTGGGCCACCGCCATGGCGGACGACATGGCTAGGTTTTTTACCAACAGTTCTGCCACGATGTCCGGGGACGTCTGGAGGGCTTGGATGACACTCTGGGAAGCCTGGTCGGCTAGGGGACGATCATCTGTGAGATAGGTGACGAAAAAACCTCGGGCACCGTTTTGGGTCGCCACCAACTGAGCGATCGCCGCCTGGATGTGCTCCTCGGAGAGCTGATGATTCTCCATAGCCGCCATCAGGTTTTGGGTAAGGGCGATCGCCGCTTCAAAGCTCACGGCATCGGGGATTTTTAAGGGCTGAGTCATAGTGGTTGGGTCGAAGGCTGATTGGGCTAGTCTAGAGTTGGGCGGCTTAGTCACAGTTTAGCAGGGCAGTTTGGCGGCGTATATCCAGGAGGGCGATCGCTCCCCAGTTATTCAGCAAGATAGTCCTGGTTCCCAAAACAGCCATGTACTCCATCGCAGACTTTATGGCACAATCATGAATTCCCTCAAGGGCGATCGCTCTATCAACGATTTGTGCTGTTCTTGACTCAATCCTCTCCACCTCTGTCTGAGATAAAGATTCATGGTAGTTGACTTCTGGCTGAAAACGAGCGGCACTTGGATTAATGTATTCACCATTCTTGTCGGCACTGCCCTCGGTCTGCTGCTGGGCAGCCGTCTTCCTAAACGGATGCAGCAAATCATTACCCAAGCTCTAGGACTCATGACGTTGTGGATTGGTATTTCCATGGCCGGTCGCCTAGCCGATGCCCAAGGGGGAGCGATCGATGGGGCGGTTTTGGGACTGTTGTCCATGGTGGGCGGTGGCTTTCTGGGCGAGTGGTGGCAACTGGAGGATCGTCTGGCAGGATTGGGAGATTGGCTTAAGAAACACCTGCGAGGACAAGGTAAGTTTACTGAAGGCTTTGTCGCCACCAGTTTACTGTTCTGCATTGGCCCCATGGCGCTGATCGGCAGTCTCAATAACGGATTGTCGAATGATAATACCCTATTAGTCATCAAAGCTATGATGGATGGCCTGGCCTCTATTCCCTTTGCTAGCACCTATGGTCTGGGGGTCGGTTTTTCTACCTTACCTTTGCTGATCTACCAAGGTAGCTTATCGCTGCTGGCAGCCGTTTTTTCTAATTTATTGCCCAATCCTGAAGCCGATCCACGGATATTTTTGCTAACCGGCATTGGTGGACTCATGATTATGGGCATCAGCTTTAACTTACTTGAGTTACTGCGTGTCCGGGTTGGCTCGTTCTTGCCGGCGCTGATCATCGCCCCATTGCTCTTTGAACTGGCCCAGTGGCTCACCTAGCCCCAAAGTCCAAGACCACTGGTACAGTACAAACAGTAGCCAGTACCGTTGATCCACCATGGTTCACTCTCCACCGCCCCAGCGCCCTGCCCACGGCGGCAATCTTGCCTGGGCTGCCGCGATCGCCCTCTGCCACCCTCAAGACATCCTCGACTTTTCCGCTAGCATCAATCCCCTCGGGCCACCCGCCTCGGCGATCGCTGCCTTGCAATCGGGTATGGCCACCCTGCGCGACTACCCCGACCCTAGCTACAGCCAGCTTCGCGCTGCTCTGGGAGAAGCCCATCAGCTTTCCCCCAACTGGATTCTGCCGGGGAATGGCGCGGCGGAAGTGTTGACCTGGGCGGGCTATGAGCTGACATCCTGCAAAGCGGTGGTATTGCCAACACCGGCCTTTGGTGACTATGGGCGATCGCTGCATACCTTTGGCGTTCTGGTCTTACCCCAGCCGCTGGATCTAGAGGCGATCGCCCTCGGTCAGTCGCCGTCCTTGGTGGATCTCTCGACCTTGCCCTATGCACCGGAGGACTGCGGTTTGCTGATCAACAATCCCCACAATCCCACTGGGCATCTGTGGACAGCAGAGGCACTCTTGCCCTACGTGCAGGCGTTCAAGCAGGTGGTGGTTGACGAGGCTTTTATGGACTTTTTGCCCGAGGATGAGCAGCAAAGTCTGGTGCCGTGGATTGCGGATTATCCCAACCTGGTGATCCTGCGATCGCTCACCAAGTTCTACAGCTTGCCGGGGCTGCGGCTGGGCTATGCGATCACTCATCCCGATCGCGTTCAGCGCTGGCAGTCGTGGCGCGATCCTTGGACGGTGAATGCCCTAGCTGATCTGGCTGGACAGGCCGTAGTGGGCGATCGCCTCTTCCAGCAACAAACCCTTCAATGGCTGCCGCCCGCCCGCCAATCGTTGATGGCAGGCCTGGCTGACCTTCCTGGCCTTCGCCCCTATCCCGGCGCGGCGAACTATCTACTGGTTCAAACCGAAGCCTCCAGCACGGCTCTCCAGCAGCGATTGCTGACCCGCCATCGTATCTTGGTGCGGGACTGTATCAGTTTTCCAGACCTGGGCGATCGCTTTTTCCGCATCGCCGTACGCCGCCTCGAGGAAAATCAACGCCTGCTAGACGGTCTTGCTGATTGTACGTAGGTGGACTTTATTCAATGCAGCTAGGTTACCGGGTTGAGCGATGTCGAAACCCTTGTCTCCTAAGAGTTCTGCTCACCTACCTCAGAGCTAGGGCGATCGCCGTTCGATCTGCTGGAGCTGGTCGCGTAACATCTGAACATCGCTGGCTGGAGCTTTGCAGCTCAGACCTTGGCAGACCATGCCCACGGCTCCCTCGGGGAGATGGGGGGCGACTTGATAGATGGTGGTGGGATGGTAGGCGGCGGCGAGGGCGGGAATCAACTCTGGCTGGGTGCGCACTAGGGTGGGGTTGCGGAACCAGTCAAGGGCGGCAAATAGGGTGGGGCAAGCGCGAGGAGCCTGCACCATGGCGGGGGCGAAGGCGGTGAGCCCCTGTTCTGCCCGATCGAGGTAATCGAGGTTTTCTGTCAGCAGGAACAGGCGCATCAGGTTGGCGATCGCTATCCCGTTGGCTGAGGGCGTAGCGTTGTCTTCAAAGCTGCGTTCTCGCACCACGAGGTCATCCCGGGCGTCGGTGTTGTAGTACCCCCCGAGTTCAATGCTCCACAGAAATTCGTCAAATTCTGCCTGCACAGCGATCGCCCGCTCTAGCCAGAATGGTGCCGCTGTTGGATCCAAGGCGATCGCCCCTTGGTGTAAATCAATCAACGCTTTGATGAACAGCGCATAGTCTTCCGACTGAGCCAGCACCGCTGCCTGTCCCTCGTAGTTGAGACGATGGAAGCGATCGCCCACCCATTGATGGTCTAGGATGAACTGAGCCGTTTGGCTGGCCAAGGTGAGGTAGTCTGGCTGCTGGAACACCGCTGCCGCTCGGGCCAGACCGGAGATCATCAGACTATTCCATGCGGCGATCATCTTGGTATCGGTCACTGGGGGAATGCGTCCGGGCCAAGCCGTTTGGGTGGCGTCTTGGCGATCGCGGGCCGGGGCAAAGCGGGAAACCTGCTCCGGCGGCGCACCATAGCGCACGGTGAACAGTTTACCCAGAGCGGTTTTGGCTGCGGGCAAGAGCGCCCCCGGCGTGAGGCGCTGCAGGACATTCTGTCCCTCGAAGTTGCCGGGTGGAGAGATGGTAAACGGCTGGGATTCGAGGGCGTCTAAGTCTTCGGGGGCCAGAAACTGGGCTAGCTCCTCGTAGCTCCACACGTAAAAAGCCCCTTCCTCCGGTTCGACTTGCTCGGGGGTGACAAAGCTATCGGCATCCTGCGCCGCATAGAAAAAGCCTGGCTCAGCAAGCATCTCCCGTTTCAGCCAGTCCACGGTGCCAGCGATCGCCTGTTCAAAGGCTGGCTCCTGCAGACCCGCCGCCCAGAGATCGGCCAGATATTCCACAATCTGCCCATTGTCGTAGAGCATTTTTTCAAAGTGGGGCACCGTCCAGGTGGCATCGACGGTGTAGCGATGGAAACCCCCAGCGACGTGGTCATAAATGCCGCCTAAGGCCAGACTCAAACCCCGCTGATAGCAAAGCTCCCGCGCATCATACTCCGTGTCATCCCCGGAGAGGCGATCGCCCCGCAGCGCCGCCAAGGCGTAGGGAATCATGGGAAAGCTGGGCCCTGTATCGCGACTGCTGAGGATGCCGGCGCTGTAGTCGAGCCCCTGACGAAGCTGACTATCGGCTAAACTGCCGGAAGCCTGCAAACGAGACACCTGCTGCAGTTGGGCCAGGATCTTCTCCTTTACCGTGCTCAGCTTCTCGGTTTCTGTATCAAAAAAGTTCCGAATCGCCTGCAGCACCTGAAAGAACCCCGGCCGGCCGTAGCGTGGCTCTAGGGGAAAATAGGTGCCGCCATAGAAGGGCAGGAGATCGTCGGGGGAGAGAAATACATTCAGCGGCCAGCCTCCCTGCCCGGTCATCATTTGCAGGGTTTGCATATAAATGCTGTCGATATCCGGGCGTTCTTCCCGATCGACCTTAATCGGCAAGAAATGCTCGTTCATATAATCGGCGATCGCCCCATCGGAGAAGGCTTCCCCCTCCATGACCGTACACCAGTGACAGCTTGAATAGCCAATGGATAGAAAAATTGGGCGATGGGTGGCGCGGGCGGTGGCGATCGCCTCATCACACCAAGGCCACCAATCGATAGGATTCTCTGCGTGTTTCCGCAGATAAAGGCTTTGGGACTGGGCAAGTCGATTCGTCATAAGTATCCTGACAGGTATCCTGACAACGCATGTCTATCATCACGGCTAGCCCCACAGACCACCGTAGCGACCAGTAGCCAAGAGTCTTGACGGGTTAGACTGGGAATCCTCGTTCTTGAGGTCGAGGCGGATGTTAACTATTCAAACAAGCGAAAATAGGGATAGAGCACCGGCGCGCCAGGCTCTTTCTCTAGGGAAAAATTGATCACATCCCAGCAGGGATCGTCCTGGGGGTCGGGGCTAAATTCTACCGGCAGCCCATAGAGACGCGGCGCTGTGGATTCTCCCTGGCCTCGCCATGGAGCATTGCGCTCTAGATAGCTACTCACCAGCTCTTGATAGCGCTTGGCAATAATGACGCGGGTGGCGCGATAGCCTTGGGTATAGAGGCGATCGAGGGCTTCATGAATTTCAAAGCGAATGCCGTCAGGATGGGTATGCTGCCGATACCAGTCGTCATCCCAGCGTCGCCAATGCCGTCCTGATTGCAGATGCACTAATTCCTCTGTTTTGGGATCCGCCTCAAAAGCTCCATGACGCGGACAGAGGTAGGTGTCGGTCAAGGTGAGGGCGGGAATCGTCTGCCGACAGTGGGGGCATTGGATTTCCGGGCCAAAAATTGGATATTGTAAAGCTGGATTCATCATGAAGTCGTTGCCAGCATAGTCTCCATTCACCAAGGCTATCCTTAGACGTGTTGAGGGCAGAGCTACAACAGAATGTCGTTTACAAGCAGCGGGGTTAAATGACGCACAGAGGGCTGAGGGATGGACGTTGGGATCTACTGAGATTGACCCGGATGATCTACCCGGACGAGGGGTGCGATCGCTATCAGTGCGATCGCCATCGGTATGAATGAATCCCTTAACTATGGGTTCATGCCCTCAGCAAATCCGATGGATCAGCCTACGTCATGGGTATTTGTTGATAACCTTAGCAGAAATCATCGTCTATGAGCAGTGAGTTTTCCCTATCTTCCCCATTCCCCTTCGGACGATCGCCTGATATGTCTGCCGCGGCCTTTGTGGCTGGTAATGCCACGGTCATCGGTCGGGTAGCGATCGCCACCGGGGTGAGTATTTGGTATGGCGCGGTGGTGCGGGGGGATGTGGAAGACATTCGCCTCGGCAGCTACAGCAATGTGCAGGATGGCGCGGTGCTGCATGGCGATCCGGGGCAGCCTACGGTGCTGGAGGACTACGTCACCATTGGCCACCGGGCAGTAGTGCATAGCGCCTACATTGAAACCGGCTGTCTGATTGGTATTGGGGCGATTGTCCTCGACGGCGTGCGGGTGGGCGCAGGCAGCATCATCGGCGCGGGCTGTGTGGTCACCAAAGATGTGCCGCCGCGATCGCTGATGGTGGGCGTTCCTGCCAAGCAACTGCGGCAGGTGTCGGAGGATGAGGCCAAGGATCTGATCGACCATGCCAAGCGCTATTACACCCTGGCTCTGGCCCATGCCGGTCGGGGCAGTGATTTAGGATTTTGCTAGTCAGCTCAGCGAGAGCCTACGGGCATAACAGGATAAGCTGCGAACAACCCTATCGGACTCTTGAACGTAGGGTGTGTTCGCGAAGCGTAACGCACTGCAACCCTCAGCCATGAAGCGTTATGCTGTCGCCCACGCCTCCTGCAATCATGGGGCTTGTCAACTCACTGGGGGATTAGCGTTCGCGAAATTCCACGTAATCTTGCCCAAGTACAACGTCATAGTCGCCGAAGAAGTCGTGTCCTAGCAGACCTAGATCGAGTTCTGGCGTTGAGACGGCCACCAAGACATTGTTGGCGATTGCCCCCCCGGCTTCCATGGAGTTCACATAGCCCAGCCCAAAGGACACATTGCGGGCGCTGGCGGTTGAGACGGTGGTTTCACCCACTCGCACCACGCCGAGAGCATTGGCCATGGCTGGCGTAATCACCGTGCCGCTGGCCCCCGTATCCACAATCATCGGAAAAGACTGCCGACCGTTGAACGTGACATTCACCACCGGCGTACCGCCTGCTCGGCTGACAATGGGAGCGCGGAAAACGCTAGAACTAACGGGAGCGGGCGATGGCTGCGTTGCCGTTCCTAGGCTACTTGTAGAAGGTGCAGCTTGGGGCGTGACCACGACGACTCCATCCGAACTGGCGGCAACGGGGCGGTTAGCCTGCTGCTCGGCATAGCTGAGATTTTGCTGATACTCGGTAATCTTGGTCTGGGCTTGGGAATAGTTGGCGCTGGATTGGGGCACGGCTTGCAGGAGGGCGATCGCCTGCTGCCAACGGTTAATCGCTAATCGCCAATCATCTTGAGACTGAGCCCGCTGAGTGATGTTGACGGCACTTGTGGCCCGCTCAATCGCTTCCTGGAAATAGTTGGGCGGGGCGGGCTCTGGCACCGGCTCGGTCTCTGCTTCCGTTGCGATCGGTTCCGTTTCCACTACAGCATCCACCGGTGGTGCTGGTGCGGTTTCGGTGGACGCAGGCCGACAGGATAAACTCCCAATCAGTAATCCTCCTAGCAAGAGAGGAAGTCCGGGTTTGAGGTGCTGCATCATGAGGTGCAAGGCTCCAATCGGTGAAGGTCTAACGCGATCGAGATCAGGCGGGTGCAAGCTGGATAGCCTACCGAGGGTGGCAAAACTTTGTCAACGAATGCTGAAGGGCGGGGCAGCTCTTTGGGGTCTTTTAACTTAATATGCCCCAATCCAAGCGTAAGATGAATGAGGCAAATTTAAAGATGTGCTGAGAGGACGTTATGGTGCTTGCCCAAGCTAAACCTGCACTACTAGTGCTATCCGATGGAACGGTTTACCATGGTTGGTCGTTTGGCGCGACAGGCACCACCATCGGCGAGGTGGTGTTTAACACCGGTATGACTGGCTACCAAGAGGTGTTGACCGATCCCAGCTACTGTGGACAGATTGTTACATTCACCTACCCAGAACTGGGCAATACGGGGGTCAATCCCGAGGATGATGAATCTAGCCATCCCCAAGTGGCAGGGGCGATCGCTCGCAACATTTGCCATCGGCCCAGCAACTGGCGATCCACCCAGTCTCTTCCAGCCTACCTTGATCAGCACCACATTCCCGGCATTTTTGGCATTGATACTCGGGCGCTCACCCGCAAGATCCGTTCCTCTGGCTCCATGAACGGGGCGATCTCCACCGAAATTCTGGATCCGGGTGAGCTGTTGCTCAAGGTGCAGGCAGCTCCCAGTATGGCCGGGTTGAACCTTGTGAAACAGGTCACGACCTCCGACACCTATGAATGGTCGGAACCTACGGATACCACCTGGGAATTTAACCTCGATACCGCACCAGCCAGCCAGCCCGAATTCACCGTCGTCGCCATAGATTTTGGCATCAAGCGCAATATTCTGCGCCGCTTGACTCGCTACGGCTGTCGGGTGATTGTGGTGCCGGCTCATACCCCCGCCGCCGAGATTTTGGCCCATAACCCCGACGGCATTTTCCTGTCCAACGGCCCTGGCGATCCCTCGGCGGTTACCGACGGCATCGAGACTATGAAGACGTTGCTCTCGGCCCAAAAGCCGGTGTTTGGCATTTGCATGGGGCACCAAATCCTCGGTCTATCCCTGGGGGCGGAAACCTTTAAGCTGAAGTTTGGCCACCGAGGCCTGAACCAACCTGCGGGGCTATCTCAGCAGGTGGAAATTACCAGCCAGAACCACGGTTTTGCCATCACCGCCGATTCCTTAGATGATGCGCAGGTGGAAATCACCCACCTCAACCTCAACGATCGCACCGTGGCCGGGATTCGCCATAAAACCCTGCCCCTGTTCTCCGTGCAGTATCACCCGGAAGCTAGCCCCGGCCCCCACGATGCCGACTATCTGTTTGAACAGTTTGTGACCACCATGCGCCAACAGCGATCGCTGGCCAGCTAACCCGGCGCACCCCACTGCCGGACATATTCATAGATGGCGATCGCCGCCGCTGTTTGTACATTCAGCGATTCCACCAAACCAAACTGGGGAATGGTGACCGTTTGGCTACAGCAGCGGCGCACATGCTGGGGAATTCCCGTCAGCTCTTTCCCCAGCACCAAAATAGACCGCTGGGGATAGCTAAAGTCGGGTAGCGGTTGGGCCTGGGCATCTAGGTCGAGGGCGATCGCAGTGTAGCCTTGCTGAGCCTGGTGTCGTAGCCAATCCGGCAGGTGTTCGACGGGACAGTCTTGTAGGGGTTGCCATTGGTGGCTTGAGGCAGCCAGACCCCGAAACGCTGAGGTATGGGCGATCGCGCCATTGTTGACGATGAGAGACTGCAGGCGAAAGGCCTCCACCGTCCGGCACAGTGCTCCTAGATTAGCGGGATGGCCCACCAACGAAGCACACACCATCAAGGGATGACGAGGGGCTGTGGGATAGGTATGACGACTGAGACGCTCGATCATAACGTAAGCAGCACAACTCTTGTTGGAGGATGACATCTCCGGGATTCGGATGATCGGAATGGAAGCAATACATGAAACCAATACTTAGGAACGCATGTCATCTATGCTTGCGTCCACCATGTTCATTTACTGTAAACCCAACACCGATGGTCAATTACCACGTTCGAATTTCAGTCCTTGCCCTAGCGACGTTTGTAGCTTTACCTGCTGGTTTTCTACCCAGTAAACTATCTGCCCAAACTCCATCGACTCCAACTACTGTTGCCCAGCAATCCACACCCTTGGCGGCCCCCTCGCGCGATAGCTACGCACCTGGGGAAGCGATCGCCATTGATTATTCTGGACTGCCGGGCAACCGTCAAGATTGGATTACCCTTGTTGATGCCAATGCCCCGGATGATACCTACGGTGACTGGTTCTACACCGATGGTCAGCGCAGTGGTCGTTATACCTTCGATGGTTTAGAGGCTGGCACCTACGAAGTACGAGTGTATTTTAACTGGCCCGATGATGGCTATCAAGTCCGCAGTCGCTATCAGTTTACCGTTGGTGGAGGCACAGCTAGTCAACCGAGCCAAGGCTACACGCAAGCTTCTGCTAGTCGCTACCGAGCTAATGAACCGATCACCATCCAATATTCAGGATTACCTGGAAATAATCAGGATTGGATTACCTTAGTTCCGTCCAGTGCGCCGGATGACACCTATGGCGACTGGTTTTATACCAGCGGACAGCGCAGCGGTAGCTATACGTTCAATGGGGTAGAGGCAGGAACCTATGAAGTACGGGTGTATTTTAACTGGCCTGATGGCGGCTACATCGTTCAGGGACGCGATCGCATTGTTGTAGAATAACTTACTTACGTAAGGCGTCTGTGACCTGGTCAGAATGGTAAGGTGGGCACTACTGCCCACCACTCAACTTTTAAAATTCTTCCAGCCTCAACAAGTAAATATCTTAAAGCTCAGAATGGTGGGCAATGCCCTGCTGCCAAGGACTTATTCTGCTTTCTCATATTCCAAAATATGTAAAGTGTCGTTCCAAAAGTTAGAGTTGCATTATCAATAGTCTGACGGGCTGCATGTTCTACAAACTTTTGTCTGCTGTCTTGACAGCGAAACCGAGCCTTGCCGTAGTGAGTGTGAACGTATTTAATGATGTGGATCGATTGGTACCTAGGGCAATTTATAGGTAGATAGCTTAGAATGCAAACGTGTCTTCTTGAGTCAGCCTACCATTACGTTACAAGACTACCTATTTATAAACCTCAGCAATGACTCAGCCCACCTCTTCCAAAAACACCGAAATTAAACAACTAGTAGTGTTTGGTTGTTTCTGGGCATTTTTGACCGGATCTTTCTTTTGTTTACCCGGCTTGTCACCTGTTGTTGGCTTGGTCAGTATAGTCATTGCTTTTGGATATTCTGGGGCTATTTGTTGGTTGGGACGACCTACTATATGGTTCGCCAGTGGGTTGACAACAGCCATAACCATTGCTTATGTTTTGGTGAACACAGACTTTTCCGTGATTAACCATGCTGTTTTGATGACAATTATTCTGAATTTTGTTGTTTTCGGTCTATTAAGTATTTGCCTAAGAAAAACAATGTCGGTATGGAGATCTTGGTTTATCACTGCTGGAGCTTTTGGGGGATCACTTGGATTAGGTTGGTTATGTGGTCTTATTCTTTCGTAATAGCTTGTCTTAAATAAACAGGTCTATATCTGATCTGGCAAGGTTTTACAGCAAATACGTAAGCTACACTAATGAGCTGTTTTGATAATTGACTTCATGCTGCTGAACGTGATCGTTGCCTGTCTTCCTTGACTTCGAGGCTGCTGTTAGGGAGAGGGTGTTTGTGGTTGGCAGAGATTGCGTTGATCCAGGTTGAGCAAGTGGGGGCGATCGCTTGCCTATCGTTTGGGGTGATGAAGGAAACTCAAACGCTCCAGCATAGGCATTTGTCGCTAACCAATTCCCACAGCATCTCACTTAGAGAAAACAGCCGTTCACTATCTATCAGACGTGCTAGTAGCGATTGTCACGAGTGTTTAGGGTTTCGATAATTGTGCTTCTCCCCTAGACGTTCCAGGCAATCGCTACAAAGGGTTGACTCTCCTTTCCTACATCCCACAAGTGAAAAGTGTAGTCCTGTGCGTCGAGAAACCAGGCTGCAATTATGGTAGAGCAGCTAATAGATGCCGTCGGTGCCAGCTCCACATACTAAGGCACAAACGCGATCGCCCTTGGAGATGGGAACCCTCTGTTGCAAAATCGCTGCCATGGCCGCTGCGCCACTGAGTTCTGCTGCAATACCACATTCAAACCATAGCCAATGGGCGGCCTCGCGCATCTCTTCATCAGTAACGAGCACAATCTCTTCCACATTTTGCTGCACTAAGGATAAATTAAGCCTGGTGCTTTGGCAGGGTGCAAGGGTGTTGGCTATGGTTGTAATTTTAGGTAAGGTAATCACTTGGTTGGCTTTCACACTTTCGTAAAGCGTTGGCGCGCCTGTAGGCTCTACGCCAATGATGCGAATGGCTGGATTGATTAACTTAGCTGCTGACGCCACACCACTGACTAATCCACCACCCCCGATCGCCACAATGATCATATCAAGCTGGGGGGCTTGTACGGCCAATTCCAACGCTAAGGTACCCTGACCCGAAATCACCATCGGATCGGCAAAGGGATGAATATAGGCCATGCCTGTTTGCTCAGCCATATCTAGCGCGGCATGGTTGGCATCGTCCCACACCTCTCCGTGGCGAATGACCTCAGCACCCCAGCGCTGGAGTTTGATCGACTTGCTTTCGGGAACATTGGCGGGCAGGAAAATTTTGGCGGGTACGTGGGCTGTCCATGCTGCATAGGCCACTGCTAGACCATGGTTCCCTCCGGAAGCCGTGATCACTCCTCGCTCCAGATCGTCTGGAACCAGGCTCAGTAACTTATTTAAGGCTCCCCGCGCCTTGAAGGCTCCGGTCACCTGCAGGTTTTCTAACTTCAGCAGCAGGTGAGCATCCATGCAGGGCGACTGTTGCAATCCCACCAGTTCAAGAACAGGCGTCTGCCGAATATAGGGGGCTATGCGGGCTTGAGCAGACTGAAAATCGGACAGGGTGACCATACGACCATCTCAAACAAAACAATGGAGATATTCTAGGTTGTTCCCGTCCCGGGAATCTGATCACGGTGTAATTCTCTGTCCATGCGATCGCCCTTGGCCAAGCTTCGTAATAATAGTAGGCGACTGGTAGTCGATAACAGGCAGGATTATGACAGAGTTGGGTTTATTTTGGCATCGCCGCGATCTCCGTCTCAGCGATAATGTGGGACTGGCAACCCTGGCGCAGCGTAGTCCGCGCTTGGTGGGAGTGTTCTGCCTCGATCCGGCGTTGCTCGATCCCCAGGAGGTGGCGGCGGCGCGGGTGGTCTATCTCCTGGGCAGTTTGGCAGATCTACAGCAGCGCTATGCCCAAGCGGGGAGTCAGTTGCTGATTGTTCAAGGACAGCCGGCCCAGGTGCTGCCCCGTCTGGCCCAAGCGTTGGGTGCTACCCAGATGGCGTGGAATCTGGATGTGGAACCCTATGCCCAGGAGCGCGATCGCCAGGTCACGGAAGCTCTCCAGCAGGCAGGCATCACGGTGCAAACCACCTGGGATCACCTGCTCCATGAGCCGGGAGCCGTGAAAACGGGCAGCGGCACCCCCTATACGGTCTACACGCCCTTTTGGCGCAACTGGCGATCGCAAGCCAAGCTACCCCCTGCTCCTACGCCAGAACAGCTAGGAGGCTTGACCGATGCAGAACAGGCGATCGCCCATGACCACACCATCGCCCTACCCTCAGCCAACGACTTGGGATTCACCTGGGATGCTGAGCTGCTGCTGGCCCCCGGGGAACAGGCCGCCCACGAGCGCCTCTATGACTTTTGTGACCGCGAGCAGGCGATCGCCACCTATAACGACCAGCGCAACATTCCCTTTTTGCCCGGCACCTCTCGCCTGAGTGCAGCGCTGAAATTTGGTACCCTGGGCATCCGCACCCTCTGGGTCGCCGCCGATGCCGCCTACCAACGCAGCCGCAGTGACGAAACTCGCACCCATGTGGAAACCTGGCAGCAGGAAATTGCCTGGCGAGAGTTCTACCACCATGCCCTTTATTTCTTCCCTGAACTGGCTGATGGCCCCTACCGCGCTCCGTTTAAGGACTTTCCTTGGGATAATCACCCCGACCAGTTCCAAGCTTGGTGTGAGGGGCGTACCGGCTATCCCATTGTCGATGCCGCCATGCGCCAGCTCAACGAAACCGGCTGGATGCATAACCGCTGTCGCATGATTGTCGCGAGTTTTCTCACCAAGGATCTGATCATCAACTGGCAGTGGGGCGAACGCTACTTTATGCAGCGCTTGGTGGACGGCGATTTGGCGTCTAACAACGGCGGCTGGCAATGGAGCGCCTCCAGCGGTATGGATCCTAAGCCTTTGCGGATCTTCAATCCGGCCAGCCAGGCCAAGAAGTTTGATCCTGAGGCAGACTACATTCGCCAGTGGTTGCCAGAGTTGCGCAGTGTAGACACCCAGGCCTTGGTGACCGGCGATATCCCCTTTTGGGAACGCGATCGCTGCAGCTATCCTGCCCCCATTGTCGATCACAAGGTGCAGCAAAACCGCTTCAAATCTCTTTACAAAGCTCAGAAAGCCAACGATTAATCCCAAGTTGCCATGGAGTTCACCTAGCTGGGGGTATCGGGTTAGCCCAACAGATTGGCAAGCTAGGAGAAGCGATCGCTCCGTGGGTCACTCTATGGGTCACAACGCAGGTCAGGACGTGGTTTGCTCCATGGGTCACTCCGTAGATCCCCGTGCGGATGACTTAGTCCATGCAGCCATACAAGGCTCTCCTTTTTGTGCTACAACTATGCTACAAATGTAGTATGCTGCCTTGGTGCAGTATGAGGGGGCGTCCCATTTCTGTAACCCTCACCCTAAATCCCTCTCCCAGAGCGGGGGAGGGACTTTGAATCTTGCTCCCCTTCTACCTTTTTGGGAGCAGGAGCTGGGGGATGAGGGTAAATTTGCAAAACTGGAATGCACTCCAGCATGACCGTTGGCTAAACCAGGAACAGGGTATGGCAAACTTTCGCGACATTCTACGTTATTTCAAAGACTATCGAGCGATCGCCATCTACAGCATTGCGATCACCAGTCTTTTTGAAGTTATTGACCTTGTAGTGCCCTATATCGTTGGGCAGGTGATTAACATTCTGTCAGGACAACCCATTGATGCCATTCTGAACAGGATGGTGCAAGCTCTGGCGACGCTGTTCCAAGCCACGCCGGGGCAAGGGTTTACCCTGGGGAGTTTATTGGTCATGGTGTTTTTGGTGACGGTGGTGCGATCGCCCATCCAGCCGTGGGTGGGTCTTTGGTTTCACTGGGACATTCCCCTGCGGGCTCGCCGCGACCAAACCCAGCGCACCATTCAGAAAATCCTTACCTTGCCCCTAGAGTTCTATGACGAACATAACCCTGGCCGCATTGCCGGCCGCTTGGCACGGGGGTTAAGTAATCACACCTGGGGTTACCCAGAAGTGGCGGGTCAGTTTATTCCCAAGCTGGTGCGGGTGATGGCGATCATTATCTTTATTGCCCTGCTCGACTGGCCCATTGCCTTGCTGATTTTGGCATCGTTTGTGGCGCTGCTCACGTACCTTTTCCTGCAGCTACGGCGGTTAATTCGGCGAGAAGAAGCCCTCGATCGCTATATGGAAAGCACGGAGAGCCGTACTTCTGAGATCATCACCAATATCAAAACGGTGAAAGCCTTTGCCACGGAACAGGATGAGCTGCAGCGCCAAACCCAGCGGCTCAACCGTGAGTTGAAGGTGGTGATCCATCGCATTCACAAGGGCTATGTGGTGCTCTATACCCAACAGCGCTTAGTGGTGCAGGCGAGTACCTTTGCGGTGTTTGGGCTCACCCTCTGGGCTACCCTAAACGGGCGCATGTCCATTGGGCATTTCATCACCACCTACACCGTGGCCAGTATGGCCTACGCGGAGTTGGAGCCTTTGAGTATGCTGGCGGAGGTGTTTGCCCGCCGCTATGCCTCGCTGATGCGGTTCCATGAGTTTATGAAACTGCCCAGTGGGAGTGATGCCGCCAGCTTAGACCATGGGGCTGGCATTCGTCAGTATCAGTTCACAGGTAAGGTTGATCTTTCCCATGTCACCTTTGGCTATGAGCGCGATCGCCCTGTTCTGAATGACATTAACCTGTTGATTGAACCCTACCAAACGGTGGCCCTCGTGGGGCGATCGGGATCGGGTAAGTCTACCTTGGTGAAGCTGCTATTCCGCTACTTCGAGCCCCAAAGCGGCCGGATTTTGATGGATGGGCAAGATATTCGCCAGTTGGATGTATCAGGCTATCGCAAGCGATTAGCCATTGTTCACCAAGAGGTCGATGTGTTCAACGGCACGCTGTTGGATAACCTTACCTATGGCAACGGCAAGGCCAGCTTTCAGCAGGTGGAAGAAGCCTGTCGCATTGCGCGGGTGGATGAATTTATCCATCTGTTGCCCGATGGCTATTTCACCATCGTGGGGGAACGGGGTGTGCGGCTTTCTGGCGGACAGCGGCAGCGCTTGGGGATTGCGCGGGCGTTGCTGATGGATCCGGATGTGCTGGTGTTTGATGAAGCTACGTCCAGTCTCGACTATGAGTCGGAGCGTTCCATTCAGCTCGCCATGCGCAGTATCCTAGGCACCCGCACCACGCTGATCATCGCCCACCGCTTAAGTACGGTGCGGGAAGCTGACAAAATCGTCGTGCTCGACCAAGGGCAGATTGTAGAAGTGGGCAGCCACGATGAACTCTTGCAGCGGGGCGGTCTCTACCATCGTCTGCATACGCTACAGGAAACCGGGGAATTACTGGCTTAGGCAGTTGGGTGAACTGATCACAGAGCGATCGCGTCCTTCTTGCTTGGCGAGATAAAGGGCGCGATCGGCTTGTCTGAGCAAGTCGCTGGCATCACCGTCTACGTGAGGAATGGCGCAGGCGATCCCTAAACTGACGGTGATCACGGTACTCACCTGGGAGCGATCGTGGGGGATGGCTAGCGATCGCACCATCTGTTGAATCTGATTGGCAACCCATTGTCCGCCGCTCACATCGGTATTGGGTAAGATAACGGCAAACTCTTCGCCACCGTAGCGAGCCAGCAGATCGGCGGGGCGCTTCATGATTGTCTGCACGGCTTGGGCAATGCGAATCAGGCAATCATCTCCGCACTGATGGCCATAGTAGTCATTGTAGGGTTTGAAATAATCAACATCGAACAGAATTAAGGTCAGCGGTTGCTGCTCTCGGGCTAGCCGTAGCCATTCGTGCTGCATTTGTTGATCAAAGCGGCGGCGGTTGGCTACTTGGGTCAAGCCATCCAAATAGGCGAGGGCATCTAGGGTTCTATTTGCCTCTTCCAGCGCTAGCTCAATGGTTTTCCGGGTGGTGATGTCTCGCACAGTCACGGCGAAGCCATCCCCCAGCTTCACGGCCACAAAATGATACCAAGCATCGATCGGCTCCCGTTGGTAGTAAAAATCTTGTTCGAGGGGTGTTCCTGTTTCCACCACCTGTACAAATTCGTCAAACAGGGTATCGCTGACCTTCTGGAGAAACTGCCGTATGCACGACTTGCCGATCAAATCTTCTTGGCGGCGGTTGAGAATCTGGCTCAGAACAGGATTCAGGGTCAAACATTGAAAATCGTAGATGACACTGGTGGATGGATCCCGCACGGCTTGCAGGGCGGCAATGCCATCCAGCGAACTGTTGAGGATACTCGATAGCAGAGCCCGTGACTGATATAAAATTTCTTCTGTCTCCGCTCGCTTACGAATTTCTTGCTGGAGTTGGAGTTGCTGACGGCGGATGGTGAGCTGGTTTTCTAAACGGGCGATGACTTCACCGAGCTGAAAAGGCTTGGTAATATAGTCCACTCCACCGACGTCAAAAGCTCGCACTTTATCAATGACTTCATCCAAGGCGCTGATGAAAATAATCGGAATGTCTTGGGTGCGGACATTGGCCTGCAGGGCTTCACAAACCTCATAGCCATTCATATCTGGCATACGGATATCCAGCAAAATCACATCTGGAGGTTTGGCCTGGGCGGTCTTGAGCGCCATTCGTCCTGTGGAGACGCTGCGTACCTGATAGCCACGTTCGGATAATAAATCGGTTAAAAGGCGCAGGTTCTCGGGAATGTCATCCACGATCAGCACAGAGCCTTGATTAGGATTATAGTTAGGAGTGTTCATCCTGGATTTGAGACTCTAAAAACAACAGGATGGCTTCAAACTGAAATTGATTGACCATCGTAGCTAGGGGTTGGGCGATCGCGTCTTGCTCCGCTGGTAGCTGTTCAATCAGGGCGATCGCTGTATGGACATCTGCTTCTAAGACGGCTTGATAGAAGGTTTCTAACCAATCTCGTGGCAGTTCTGCGAGGCGATCGCTCCAGGTTTGATCCAAGGGTAATGATGAACCCGCTGCTGGAACTGGCCCTTCAGCATAGCGGTACTGAACGCCTAGATGGTGGGCGATCGCCTCAAAGATCATGGTTTCTTTAAATGGCTTGCGGAGAAAATCATCGCAACCTGCGGAAAGAATCACGGCCTGCTCTTCTTCTAACACACTAGCGGTGAGGGCAATAATCACTGTGGAGCCACCTTTTGGGGTGGCTTTGATGATGCGGGTTGCCTCGTAGCCATCCATGACCGGCATCCGTACATCCATCCAAATTAAGTGGGGCTGCCAGTCTTGCCAACAGGCGATCGCCTCCTGACCATTGCTTGCCTCACGCACGTCAAAGCCAATGGGCTGGAGCAGTTTTATCAACAGTTGCCGATTAGCATCCTTGTCGTCTACTACTAACAGGCGATAAGTAGGCTGTCCTTCTACTAAACCTATCACCTGCGATGGCTGCACTGCATCAGGAATAACCGCAGTTTGGGCCGGGGTCACCGGAATAGAAAACTGTATAGTTGTCCCCACATTGGGCTGGCTTTCGACCTGGATATCGCCGCCCATCAAGCGCACAAACTTACGGCTAATGTGCAAACCTAAACCGGTGCCTTCCTGCAGGGTAAGACCGCTCTGAGTTTGGCTAAAGGCACGGAACAGATTGGGTATCTCTTCCTCGGCAATGCCTACCCCCGTGTCGGTGATGGTAAAGGTGAAGGTATAGCCATCGCCCTCATGGCCCTGTTCACGAACTAGGTCATCTTGAACCGCTACCGTCAGGCATACGGAACCCTGCTGGGTAAACTTGATGGCATTGCTCAGGAGGTTAATCAACACCTGCTGCAGTTTCACGTCA
The DNA here is from genome assembly GCA_036703605.1 of Candidatus Obscuribacterales bacterium. Classification (NCBI taxonomy): domain Bacteria; kingdom Bacillati; phylum Candidatus Melainabacteria; order Candidatus Obscuribacterales; species Candidatus Obscuribacterales bacterium. The sequence continues at coordinate 30,847 of DATNRH010000955.1, forward strand.
TCAACATGGATGTAGCGTGGTAAGGAATCGGTATACTGAACAATCAGTTCCAGCCCCTTATGCTCAGCCCGAAGATAGAGCATATCTTCTAGGTCATTGAGTAAGCGATGCAGATCGACATCTCGGGGCGTTAAGATGACCTTATTCGCTTCAATTTTGGAGAGATCCAAAATATTGTTAATCAAGGTTAGCAAGTAATCGCCACTGCGGTAGATAATGCCAGCATGCTCAAGCTGTGCCGTGGGCATCTGACTGGCACGCATCATTAACTGGGAAAAGCCAATGATCGCATTGAGGGGCGATCGCAGTTCATGACTCATGTTGGCAATAAAGGCACTTTTGGCCCGGTTAGCGCTTTCTGCCCGTTCTTTTTCGAGTTCCAGTTTCTGGTTACTGTCTTCTAAATCTGCCGTGCGTTCTGCTACGCGCTGCTCTAGGGTGGCGATCGCTTCCTGCAGCCGTTGGGCCATCTGGTTAAAGGAGGTGCCCAATTGCTCTAGCTCGTCGATCCCACTTACCTCCACGGTTTGGTCAAGCTGCCCACTGGTGATGGCTTTGGAGGCGCGGTTCAGCTTAAGAATCGGTTGGGCAATGTATCGACTGGTGAGCAAACCTACTGTAATGGCAATGGTCAGGGCTACGAGGCTCAAGGCCGCCGTCTGCCAAGTGCTGGCGTAGATTTGATCCATGAAGTCTCGCTCAGGAATCACCACCACTACCAGCCAATCTAGACCACGCTCATCGCGAAAGG
>DATNRH010000956.1 GCA_036703605.1 Candidatus Obscuribacterales bacterium
CCACCTCCGCCTCCCGACTTTTAGAAGAATGGCGCACACCCCATCCTAAGATAATGGACGCCATTGAAAACACTGGGGACAACCTGGGACAGGAAGTGCGTAAGATTTTAGAGGACGCAGGCGACCCGGGGGAGGCAGTGCAGCAGGTCAGGAAACTACAGCAGAAATATGCAGAGAAGATTGCAGAAGCTGCCCGGGAAGTGCCTAACGTGGGCCCTGTGGAGGGCACACTGAGCGGTGAGGCAGCGCGTCAGATGCTTATGTCTGAAGAGATCAGCATCGAAACTGTGCGCGACCTGGCTACATATCTGTCTGTTGTGGAGACCGAACTTAAACGCTCTCGTGGGTTGGCTTATGCTGCCGCGCTGGACTCCGTCCGACCGGGAGAGTGGGCCAATCTACTTAACGACGTGGAGATGGACTACAACGCTGCCCTTAATGCTCTAAGGCGCAGACAGATCAAAGGATACGGGATGCTCGTATCCGGACAGATCACCGAAAAGCAGTACGTTGACACTGTGCGTAACGCTTATAACGCCGCACGTAATACACTCGACAAACGATATGGTCAGGTAATTAATGAGGCCGGGCTCGGGGCTGAGCGTATGCTTGACGTGGCTAATAAGGCCGAGGAATTACCTAGAATTTTAAGACAACAGTTGGTACGTGAGGCATATGAGGGTGGCATAGAAAGTGCAGTTGATAAGACGGATGACATACAAGACGTGGCGGATCAGTGGTACTCCTACTGGCGTAGCCCGTCTAGGTCCTCTATACCAGCCAAGCACTTTCAGAACATTGTTAACCAGGCCGTAGGCCGCAAAGTAAAGAACATCACTGAACTTAACCAGGATGAGTTGGTAGTCGCTATCAACCGCTTCCTGGAACGCCGTGGTAGAAACCCGATCACCGCAGACCAGATCTGGGAAGACGCCCTGGCACGCTCCAAGCCCAGCTACCTTGGACAACTCAGTCCTAACGAGTTGCCCTTTGAGGCTGTGCCTATGGAGCTATCGCAGATCAACAAGCTGGCTGCTGAAGAAGTCGCCAAACGTGCCAAGTGGGGGCAGGGTGGCGAAGAGTTCTCTTACATCTATGACGAGATGGGTCGCCCGGTGTATACCGGGTTGAAGAGTGAGAATGTTCAGAGTAAAGCAGCCTATCTGAAACAACTGAAGAAAGATGTAGAAGACCTGTTAAAGACCGGCAACGAAGATGCAATGCAGGCAGCCGCTGCAATGTACCGGATCGCTACAGACAGCGCACCTGTGCTGTCCCGGGGCGCGGACATAGCGGATGCAGCGTTCTATGGTGGGCAGGCTGGCATTAAGGCCCTTGATGACCTTGCCCAGGTTATCGCA
>DATNRH010000957.1 GCA_036703605.1 Candidatus Obscuribacterales bacterium
CGTGACTCAAACCAGTAGGTGGGCAGGCGTTTGGGGCGATCGGTGCGTACCGTGACACCGGTACTTTGTCCGGCAATATGCATCACTCGACTTTGGGGCACATACCAACACAGCCAACCCGCCCGCCGTGCCTGCAGGCAGAAATCGGTTTCTTCGTAGTACAGAAAATAGCCCTCGTCCATCAGCCCAATCTCTTCAAAGACTTGGCGGCGCACCATCATGCTGGCTCCGGGCAGCCAATCCACCTGAGCCTCTTCGTTACTCATCTCCCGAGGTACCACCCAGCGGTTCAACAGTTTGCTGACCAAGCCGATCCGGAGGCCTGAATCTAGCTCACTCAGCAAGGAGGGAAACCGGAAAGCGATCGGCCAAGGCGATCCATCGGCATTTTCTAAGCCACTACCGCAGATGCCCACCTTCTCGTGCTGCTCCATAAACTCCACGAGGGCCCAGATGGCACCCGGTCGAGCGGCGGTATCGGGATTGAGCAACAGGAAGTAATCCGGTGGGTCAGAGGATTGTAGCGCCGGACGCACCGCGATGTTGTTGCCATAGGCGTAGCCACCGTTATGCCCTGAGGGAATCAGCGTTGCCCAAGAGTCCCACTGATTCTCTGCGATCGCAGCCTGCAGATACTCTACCGAATCATCACCCGACTCATTATCCACCACCGCCACGCGAATACTGGGATGGGTTTGTACCTCCTCAACCAGCGATCGCAAGCCATCTGCCACTAACCGTGACGTGCGATAGTTGACGATCACCACTAAAACCGACGGGTCGTTTACTGCAAGGGAATCACTTATGGTCATAGAACCTGTCATAGAACTCGTGTTTTATACCAACCAATGCAACCTGAAATTCGGCTCATTTAGTCTCATTAGGTCTGCTGTAAGGTCTGTTCAATATAGCTGTGGATACGCTGCGTCATGTCTTCAACAGCGGGTTCTTGCAGCATACTGGCATGACCACCAGCCACATCATAGACCTTCACGTCCTGGGCAGTCAGATCGCCCCATCCCAGCAGATTATCCACAAATCTACAAATATGGGGTTCATTATCGCCCTCGCCCGTGGTGGCTCGCAGCAGCAGCAGCTCTCCCTGATAGAGTTTCTTGGGCTTATACTCCTCGGCAGACAACAGGTAGACCGTGCGCACCGGCAATCCCTTGAGGAATTTGGGTAGCGGCGCTTGGCGATCGAGGTAAAAGCGCATCAGCTTAAACTGGAGGCGATTGCTGGCCTTCTGGATCCGAGATTGGGTTTCATAGCGCACCAAGTTAGAGGCCTTGGTCACGACTTTCACTGCAATGCCCAGGAGACGTTCATGGAGCGGTCGGCGGCTCTCCTCTTCTAGGGCTTGGGTGAACCGATTCAGCCGCTGGCTGGCAATGCGTCCCACCTTTTCTTGAGCATGGATGTAGGCAGCATCCATCAAGGCAACCAGGGCAACGGGTTGCCCCTGGGCTTCAAGCTGACAGGCTATTTCAAAGGACAGGACGCCACCGGCACACATCCCCCCCAGCAAATAGGGGCCTTCTGGCTGCACCTGACGGATTTGCTGGATATAGTAGGCAGCCATGTCTTGAATGCGCGTATGCAAAATGGGAAAACCAGGACGGCTGAGCGGCTGGATCCCATACACCGGGCGGGGGGCTAGGCGTTTGGCTAAATTTCGATAGAGCAAGGTTTCACCGTCGCCATCATGGATGAGAAACAGCGGTGGGCTGGCATCTCCAGACTGCAATAGGATCAGGGAGGTTGGCTCGCCGGTTTGCGCCTCATGGTGGTCGAGACGCTGGGCCAGCTTTTGAATGGTGGGCCGCTCTAGCAGGGTGGTCAACGGCAGACGCTCGCCAAACCGCTGCTCGATCTGCACGACCACCTCAACAGCGAGCAAGGACGTTCCCCCTAGATCAAAATAGTCGTCCGTGATGCCCACGGTTTTGAGATTGAGCAGATCTGACCAGAGGTCTACCAAAATCGTCTCGGTCTCAGTGTTCGGCGCAACGGCGGTATGTCCTAGGTCTGGGCGATCGCCTTTGCCTTGGCGGCGAATATGCTGCAGCACCTGGGTGGGCGATCGCAGCTCGGCAGCAATCATCTGCAACCGTTCAGACGGACTGCCCTGGGATTGGGATGATGGAGACTTGGGCTTCGACGAGGCTGCATCAGAGCGCTCCTCGGTTGGATTGTAGCTCAGGTTGACCACATAGTCGGTGGGAAACTCGAAGCAAAATCCCTCATCGGTAGCCTGCTGAAACTCTGCACCACAGCGCTCTAGGAAACTGAGGGCCGGTTGATTTTTCTTTGAAGGAATAAATAACAAACGCACCGTGGATAGCCCTTGCCGCTGGGCCACTTGCCCCAGTTCCCGCAGCATTTGATATTCCACGCCGCGGCCCAACACGCGGCAACTGAGCAAAAAGGTATCGACCTCTAGGGCTCCGCTGCGAGGTCCAAAAATCATCACTCCCACCAGCCCATAGTCGCCAAAGCGATCGCTCACTTCAACGGCGCGGCAGTTCAGACCTTGGGCGGCCAGTTGCTGCACATCAGCCTCAGAGCGGCGACGAGTGGTGCAGTTAAACTGATTGGTGCGCTGGGTGAGCTGGGCTACCCGCGACTGTTGCTCTGCTGTTGGAACCGTCATGGTGGTAGACAAGTCCAAGCTGGCGAGAAACACCTCAAGGGAGGGAGCTTCTTTTTCTAGCCGCGATCGCGCCACATTTTGCTGATAGAGTGCCGTGCGCTTGCGGTCTTCCTCAGTCACCCGCAGGTGATCAAAGGCCCAGACATGCTCTAGGAATGCCGGAATGTCGTTTTCATCCTTCGGTAATTGTAGGGACAAAACCTCCGGACAGTTGAGCCGCACCTCCGCACATTCCACCGGGTTATCGTCTATAAAAATAAAACTATCGAGGCCAAGATTGAGATCCTCCGCCAAGGATTGAATATTGCCCGACTTCGGCAGCCAATTCACCCGCCAACTGACCAGGTGATCCAGCTTGAGCGGCATGTCTGTGCGTTGCTCAAACACCTCCATCACATCGGCTTCATTGTTTTTGCTGCAGAGACATAGCACCATCCCTGATTCCTGCTGCTCAATCATGAATTGCTGCAGGGTGTGGAAGGCATCGGTCACCTGAATGCCATCAATGCCATCTTCGCCCACAATCCCCTTCCAGATGGTGTTGTCACAATCCAACACAATCACCTTATAGGGCGATCGCTTAATGGTATAGATTCGACGGGCTAGGGTGGTGCCAAGGGTAGCAAAAAAGTCTGACGTGAACGGAATATGCCCAAGGCGATCGCGTTCAGGGTCATAGACCGATGTAGATCCATAGCGCTCAAAGTCTGGCGATCGCAGTAGGTGGAAATTGCTGGCACTACCGAGTTCGGCTTCAATCTGATCTTCAATAGCTTGAAACGCGATCGCCCAGTCTGGATGCTCTTGGATTGGGGGTGATGAGGGACAAATACCCAGGATATAGGCAGCGGAAGACTGCGCCAGGGTAGATTGAAATGCCTGGATCAAGTCCTGGGCATTGCGCTGAACATCGGCTAAGCGATCCGCATCGCTCATCTCGTCCGATGATTGGCTAAAGCGCCACCAATCTTCAAAGCGAAGCAGCACCACATTCACCCCTGTTTGATTCTCCGCCATCAAACTTGTAGGGTTGAGTAGCTGCTGAAAGACTTGGTTATAGGGTGTAAACTCCACGGATGCTGGCAATGCCAGCTTGTCTATCCAAAACGCTAATGATTCCTCTAACGGCTCGGCTGTAAACGTTGCTGCTACAGCAACTGTGTATTGAAGACGAGTGGCGGAGGGAACTGGAGTTTGAGTGGACTGCATCACGCTTCTCAAAATTTATAGATAGTAGAGTGCCAGCACTCTTAAATTACCCAATCCCATCCAATAGTGAACGCAGATGGAGGGGTGAATTGACTGGTTTAGCAACCTGGTTACCCGATCAACGTTGTATCCCCTCACTCTAGCCCTCTCCCCAAAAGAGACAAAAATGATTCAGTCTCCTGCGTCATTCTCTCTAAATGAGAAGGAAACCGATCGATAGATCTTGTTCTCTCCCTGGGAGAGAAGGCTAGGGTTAGGGGCTTCCAACCATCAGCTTCCCTGGTGCGTCAGTCAAGCATGGCAGAGACATATGCTCAGCGCATCATCCCTAGGAACACATTAGAAGGATCAGCAAGATAGACCTGTTTGGGCATGTCAAGAACCCAAACGTCAAGGTCATTATAGCTACCATGTTCAAGGATGCCGAACCGCTGCCGGGCAAATTCACCTAGCCTCATACAATCTTTGTGATATGTGAAGTTATGTTAAGACTCGTGCCAAGTATCCCTGAACGGTGGCATCTCTTGTCATCGTGAGCTAGGTAAAGGATTAAAGAGCGCGGGGACAGGCTCAACCCAAACGGTGTCTGGCTCAGCCCAACCAGTGATGACTGATGACTTGATCTCTTGGTGGATTCATATTGTTGCCCTAGAATCGTTGTCTGAGAGAGAGTGGCAGTTGCTATAGATGGCAACCTTGATCGCCTTGCCCTCTATAGCGATCGCCCCCACCGTAGACTCTGGCATCTCAAACAGCAGCGTAGACCAAGGTTGGGGTAATCCAGGCACCGGTGTTAGAGACTCGAAGGGAGCGATCGCATTCTCCCAAAGGTTCACCGCTGCTAGACCTGCTAACCCTTGCCCCGTCGCTTTCAAATAGGCTTCGGTGACTGTCCACAGTCGAAAAAAGTAGACTGGGGCGTTTTGGGGCGAAACTTGGCAAAACTGGGCGGCAATTTGTGGTGAAAATTGGGTTTTGACGATGTCATCAAGATGGGGAATGGTGCGCTGGGGTTCGAGATCAACCCCAATTCGGTTGCCTACTGTCAACCCATAGAGACTTATGGTGCCAGCGTGGGAGAGATTGAATTGCAGGCCCATCTGATCATAGGGAGACGGCAAACCAGGCTTGCCAGTGGAGCTGTATTGAAATGGAATTTGATCAGGTGGACATGACAAATAGTGGGACAACAGCAGCCGCAGGATAGCGCGACTGGTGCGGTAGCGATCGCGATCAACGGGAAACTTGAAGCGATCGCCCCGCTGCTGCTCCTCGGCACTGAGGAGGTTCTGGGCAACCTCGGAAGGGAGAGGCAATTGGCGGCGATCGATCCACCAAACTAGGGCATGGTTGGGCTGTAACCCAGGCAGCATCTCCGGCGACAGGTTCAACAGCGAGGCAACATCATAGGTCATGGGCGGTCATGGGCAAAATCAGATGGGCAAGCAACAACTTTGGCAGGCATCTTGGCTTAGCATGAGACTTGGCTGATCACGTGACAGCTATAGCCTCGGTCAATCTGGTTGAGACCTCCCCTAGATTGTTCAAACAATCGTCTCCAGGGTTTCTTGATGTCCTAACTCATGTGACGATAGCTGTACCATATTGCACCTTAGCAGGATGAAGCATGGGTTCTGCACCTTCACCTATAACACCTCAGCAGCCCGTTATTCTGGGCTTTGATCCGGGGCGACAAAAATGTGGCATTGCGGTCATGGCGCTAGACCGTCGGCTGCTGTTTCAACAGGTCGTGAGTGCGGAACAAGCGATCGCCACTATCAACACCCTACAACAGCAGTTTCCCATTTCTTTGATGGTGATGGGCAATCAAACCTCTGCTAAGCAATGGAAACAGAAAGTGGTGGACGAACTGCCTACGTCTTTGCGTGTGGTGATGGTCGATGAGCGCTACAGTACTCTCCAGGCCCGCGATCGCTACTGGGATATGTATCCACCTAAGGGCATCCGTCGATTACTACCCCAAAAGCTGCGATCTATTCCCCGCCCCATTGATGATATTGTCGCTATTTTACTCATCGAGCGCTATTTCGATCGCCTCACCGATCCACCCTCGTAATGCGTTGATGTTCCCCACTATGTCTACTTCATACGTCTAAGCTGGGGATAGATGGAAGAGCGATCGCCCGATGAGCGCAAGGTATTGCTGCATGGCAGTAGGATTTGGCAAACGAAGGCGGTTTCAGCGCTTGTAGATCAAGGTTTATACTCTGATTCAGCAACTCCCAGCGCAATGGTAAAATCAAGTGGCGCAATGGCATCCATGAACCATATGCTCCTAAGCCGTCTGTCTGTTTTGATCTTCACCTAATTGCTTGTCAAGGTTTTGATCGCACACCTAGGCAATATCTGTAAGATATCGGTAGCACGTCAACCTTAGCTGAGGGGCTGTCTAGTCTGGCAGACTAGCTCTATCCTAGTGATGATTTATTCTTTTATCCACTCTATTTGGCAACAAGCCCAATCATGGTTTTCCCAAGCTCAGGATACTGACTCAGACCATGGACTTGTAGAAATTCCTGATATTTTACAAGCACAGCTCATAGAAGCCATCAACGATTTGTCTAGCCCAGAGGCTTATCAAACGGAGGTTCAGGACGCGATCGCTACCGCAATTGAAGATTGGCAACACAACCTAGATGCACCCAATAGCCTAGTCTTCTTATCTAGTCCCGTGGAAGCGATCGCCAAGATCATGAGCGACAGTATTCGTAACTGGCACCATGCCCCTGGAATTGTGATCGTCCCGCTTGATGACCAAGCTCGTCCTAGGGATCCTCTGAGCCTCACGCAGCAGATTCAGCAGGCTCTGAGCGCGTATCCTCAGATAGAATCTACCAATGTTTCCGCCATGCATGAGGCGATCGAAGATGAAGATCTGGAACAACGTACCACCATTTGTCTTCTGCCTTGCCTAGAGCAATATTTCCTGCGCTGTATTGGTGGCTGGGATGGCATTGAATATTTGCGGGAGATTATGGCTCACAATCGCAACTGTTTCTGGGTTGTTGGCTGCAATCAGTGGGCTTGGGATTTTCTTGATATGGTTTGCCAAATTAGCGCCTATTTCAACAATGTGCGATCGCTTCCGAAGCTAGATGGCCCAATGCTTCAAGCTTGGCTAAACCCAATCGTCAAAACGGTTGTGGATGCCAATAATCTAGATGCCGATTCCGATAATCTTCGTCAGTCTTACTGGACATCGTTGTCTAATTACTCATCCGGTGTTGGTCAAATTGCTGTTTGTCTTTGGCTGCAGAGCCTCCGTATTCAAGAAGAAGATAATTCAACTGAAAATCTCTCCGGCTATAATTTTAGCACCACAACGTCATCCGAATCAGGGCTAGTGCTGCATGAAGTCAGCCCTTCATTACCCCATCTGCCGACCTTAACCAATATCGATCGCTACTTACTTCATTCATTACTCATTCATGGCCCCATGAGTCGACCCCACCTGGCCCTCAGTTTAGGAGAGCCTGAAAGTCAGCTTCAGTCTCGCATTCAGCTTCTATTACGGGAAGGTATTCTGTCATCAAGTAATGGACATCTTGCAGTACAAGCAAGTCACTATAGTAAGCTCAAGACT
>DATNRH010000958.1 GCA_036703605.1 Candidatus Obscuribacterales bacterium
GTTTTACGATAAGTTCGATTCAGTGTTTTCAACACTACAAGATTTTGAGGATCTAATAGAAATTCTGACTAGAGCAGTTTCTAAAGAACAGGAAGATTTTTGCTTGGCAAGATGTTGTCTGCTTGGGAACGCGCTTGTTGATTTGGTCAATTTTCTTGATCCCAGTAATCAATACGTTTCAAAGATGGATCGTGAAAAAGTCATAGTGCCAGGATTAGAAGCTTATGTTCAGTAAATTAATTGGTATATTAGTTACAGCCGCCCAACAATTGCGTTGCAGCGGGCTGAAGGAAGCCGCTGGTGCTGAGTTCGAGACTCTGGCAGCCGCTGAACGCAACCGTTAGACAACTTCTGTAATACTTGGTTGAGCACAACATGTTTCTCAACCATGCAGCACAACTCAATCGCTCCTACACGCCAGCCTGTTCCTGAGGGCGATCGCTCCTGTACCTTCCCCTGCTCAAGGGCGATAGCTCCTACACATTAGCCTGATTCTGAAAGCGATCGCTTCTCCCATTGATTCCAAGATTCACCCAAAACAGTCAACACCCTAAGCTTCGAGCAGCTCCCGAATCGCTGCTTCAATCACCGCCGTTGCCTCCCGATTTCGGCCAGGACCACCGGCATAATGCCCCCAAACCGAATCAATCACCCGCAGTTCTGCATTAGGCATCTGCGCCACCTCCAGCGCATTATCCTCCGGTGTGAAATACAAATCCGTCGCACAAGGCATAATTAACGAACGAGCAGCGATCGCCCCTAAAGCAGCGGAAAAATTCTGATTATAGCGAGGATGATCGCTGATATCGCCGTGGTACCAAGCCTCCATCATCGCCAGCAAATCATTGGCATCCCAAGCTAGATGGTCGTCCTCCCACCAGCGCAGCAGATCCGCCAGGGTATCGAAGCCCAACTCTTTGTAGAGCCCCTCGCGGTAAAACGTTTGGGAGTAGACCCAGCCAGCATAGACGCGACCAAAGGCTTTCAGTCCCTGCACTGGGGGCTGTTGATAAAACCCATGATTCCAGGTGCCATCGGCAGTCAGGGCAGCGCGAACACCTGCCAGAAAAACCTGATTGTGGGGCGAGGTTTTGGCAGCACCACAGATGGCGAGCATGGTATTGACCTGATCGGGATAGAGAGCTGCCCAGTGGTAAGCCTGCATAGCTCCCATCGACCAACCTAGAACAAGGGCGATCGCTTCGATGCCAAACTGTTCCCACAGGAGCCGATGTTGACAGCGCACATTGTCGTAGAGCGACACCCGAGGAAAATCACCGCCTAGACCTGTATTGCTAGGAGACGATGATAGACCATTGCCAAATAAATTGGGAACAATGATGAAATAGCGATCGGGATTCAGGGCCCAGGTAGCGCCGATGATAGCGGCGTTGCTGCGGTGGGTGCCGGTGTAGTAGGTAGGGAATAGGACCACATTATCCTTGCGATCGCTCAAGGTGCCATAGGTAGCGTAGGCAAGTTTAGCATTGGGTAAGATATCTCCTGATTGGAGTTCCAGATCGCCAAGTTCAAAGTACTGATAGTCCATAGCCAGTCCCTAGGCGTTCAGCAAGTGCTGACGAATCAGTTTTTGCTGATGAATAATCCGGTCTTCCAGATGGTTAGCCATGCCGGATTGATAGACACCACTGGCATAACCTTTTTGCACCCCTTCAGTGAGATCCATATCTTCTTGCATAAAGTCCTCAAAGTCTTTCAGCAGAATCTCCGTGGGGGTGCTAAAGCCGGGAATGGCAAACACCTCTAGGTTGACACAACAAGATTCCACACCATTAGGTTCAATCTGAATCCAGGCAAGAACACCGTTAGGAAAAGCCAGTAAATGCAGATTGGGGAACATGCCAAACGTGAGGAAGCCGTATCGATTGCGATCGCTTAAATGTTCCAGAACAATATTGTCGGCACGCCAGCGAGGGGTCGTGGGGGTATATAAACAATTCACGTAGTCCCCAAAGGAATGTTCGTAGTGACGAATAGGCCCCTGCACCTTATTGAGAGTTTGGCGGTGAGCGATCGCTACATGGTAGTCACAGAGGGTATTGTCGTGGTAGTTTTTCCAATTACAGGCAACGGTATATTGTTTCTGAATCACTAATTCAGTGGTTGGCTGACGATAGCCTTGCAGAGCTGTGGGAATATCACCAAGAAAATCTGTTAAGTCGCAGGGTGGCTTAGAAAGGCAGACGAAGATAAAATTATCCCAGAGGGCGATCGCCACTGGAACCAAGGGAAAATCTGGTGTATCGAACGTGTCGGGGAAGCGATCGTGGGACGGTGCGCCAATGAGCTTGCCATCTAGACCATAGACCCAGGCATGGTAGGGACAGATTATATGCTTGAGCGACTGGATTCCAGATTGGGTGCAAAGGGGAGAAGCGCGGTGAGGACAGACGTTATGGAAGGCTCGCAGTTGATGATCCTTATCTCGCACGATTAATAGACTAAGACCCGCAACCTCTTTCACCCAGACCTGACCGGGAGCAAGCTGAGCGGCATCGCCAGCATAGAGCCAAGTACGGCGAAAGATACGTTCTCGTTCAAGGGGTAAAAGCGCAGGGTCGGTGTAGAGTTGCCCTGGGAAAAAATAGGCATCGGGGTTAGCAACGGTGAGCAGGTCAGGTAGGTTAGCAATCATAGGTCACAGGTGTTCTAAGCAATCAGAGCTTCGTCAGGTTTGCCCCGCAGGATATCCATAATGTCGTGTTTGTAGTCCTGGAACTGGGGCTTGCGCTTCGTGTCATAGGTGCGATCGCCCGTCAGATCCACAAGCACTTCTTTCTGGATGCGGCCCGGGCGAGCCGTCATCACGTAAATACGTTGGGATAGGAAGACGGCTTCTTCAACATCGTGGGTAATCATCAAAATCGTGGTGCCGGTACGTCGCCACAGGTCGAGCAAGAAGAGCTGCATGGTTTCCTTAGTTTGCACATCCAGTGCCCCAAAAGGTTCATCCATGAGTAAGATCTTAGGCTGATTCGCCAAGGCTCGGGCGATCGCCACCCGTTGCTTCATGCCGCCCGATAGTTCCTTGGGTAAGGCACGGGCAAATTTGCTGAGACCAACCACGTCCAGATATTCGCTGGCCCGCTGTCGCCGCTCGGTTTTGGAAATACCCTGCAGTTTCAGACCAAACTCGGCGTTTTGCTGCACGTTCATCCAAGGATAAAGCGTATAGCTTTGAAACACCATGCCGCGATCGCTGCCTGGCCCCACCACTTGAGCGCCGTCTACGGTAATCTCGCCCCCTGTGGGCGCATCTAATCCAGCAACCAGACGCAGTAGGGTAGACTTTCCAGAGCCTGAAGCGCCGACGGCACAGACAAATTCGCCAGTTTCCACATGCAGGTTAATATCCTTGAGGGCGACAAGCGGGCCATTACGGGTGTCAAATTGTTTATAAACACTGGAGACTTCAAGGTGCATAGGAACGTTAGGGTAAAGGAACAATAGATGTATAGATATCCCTAGATTAATCAACCGCCCATTTACAGGACAGGCGCAGAATTGCCCGAAACGATAAGTCTAAGATAAAACCAATCAGCCCTAGAACAATCAAGCAGGCAAAGATCTCATCGGTTCTAAAAAACCGTTGAGCCAGTTGAATACGTTTT
>DATNRH010000959.1 GCA_036703605.1 Candidatus Obscuribacterales bacterium
GCTTCTTTTCGGTGTTGGAGAAGCTCAGGGAGAGTCAAAGCTCGGGTGTAGATGTGATCCAAGCCGGCCTTGTGTTTGACCTTGTCGAAGTATCGCCCATGGACTCGGCCACCCTGGCGTCGATGGATAGCTAGATTCCAAAAGGTAACTTCTTTTCGGGGTTTGTCAACTGCCAGGGAATACTGCACTGCCCCCATTTGTAATTTCCGGCAGCGGCGCTCAGCGTACAGCATGCTTTGAGTGACCAGATTTTTGATAGTATTGGCTTCCAAGGCTTGGGCGGGAGTCAGAGGACCGGTGATGGAGGCCTCCAAGGTGAACTGTTGGGCCTGCAGATGGTGTTCCTTGAGTTTGGTTTCATAGAGATCCAGGTAACGGGCAACAACCTGGTTGTCTCGCAGTATCAGGCGTCTGGCAGAAGGTCTAGTAATGGGTGGGGATTCATGTCCAAAGAAAGACTGGTAGGTGAAGTTGATCCAAAGGGCCCTGTGGTCTCCAGGGAAATCATCATAGTCTAAGTACCCTGCAGCCTTAGCTGTTAAGGTAGCAGTAGCAAAGATGGCATCTACACTGACTCGCTGTTGGTTGCGAAAATAGGTCTCAGGAGCTGTGTTCTTGTCATGAAGTTCAAAGATGTGATTCTGCATGCCAAAGTGGGCAAAAAATTGGGTCACAAAGTTGGAGGAGACATCCAGGTTGAAGTCTCCAGACACAATGAGCTGATCGCCTGCCTCAAACCATTGTTGAAGGGCAGCCTTAAGGTCCTGCCAGAACTGGTCAAATGGGTCAGCGTTGGGTTGTCCCTGTCGCGTGTAGTACATAAGGTGTTGGGTGTAAACAGTAGTGGCTCCCAGGGACCCCTTGTTGGGTCAGTAAGCGCTGATCACCCGGGTGGTAATTCCGTTGATCCCTCTGTATTGGGTCCAGACCCAGCGGCCGAGGCCAGTGGGATCTTGCCCAGACTTGAAGGCGCGGTGGGCCACATCTTGGAAGGTCATGAGGCCAGTGCCGCCCCACTGGAGCACAGTGTTCTTTCGGTCATGTTTATTATGAGCAAAGGAAGCATGGGTGTTTTCAAAGTCAAGTTGGTCTTGGATCATAGCTTTCCAGTCGTGGAATTTACCGGCAGCTTTCCAGTTCTTGCCCACCTCTTGAAGGGCAATGGCATCAATTTC
>DATNRH010000960.1 GCA_036703605.1 Candidatus Obscuribacterales bacterium
AGAAAGTACGCTCGGGAAAGGATCAACGTTTATTGTGCAGTTGCCTAGGGCTGTGCCGTTACCTGGAGAAGCAACGGCATCACTGCTGCCGTTACGCTAGATCCGTCGAATGGAACTGGGGGTTCTGAGTTTACATCACACTAGATGAGATGTAGAGGCTTGAGCACCATTATCATTCGTAGCCAGATTGTAGACGGATTGCAGACGAATTATAGACAGCGAAGGAAAATAGACATCAAGGTCCCTAGACCTTTAGGAAGAGAGGTGTGGGAAAGAGCTACATGATGGGGATCCCCTAGAGACGCCCCATCGGTCTCTCGCCGATCATGACAAGACGTAGAACGCTTGATACCTGGATGATGCAGTCTGGCCAAAAGATAGGTTCCGAGTAGCATCAAAAACCATAGCCAGTTTCTCTAGTCTCTGTCTGTAGGGAGATGGAAGAAATACCGTTGCTGGGTAAAATAGAAGCCCTAGATGGGTTGCGATCGCTCAACGTTCTGACTAAATCCCGCCTACAGAACACCCTTGTTTTGGACCTTAAATCCTCATGTCTTTTGCTGAGTCTCCACGGACGCCACGTCTATTAGCCGTAGACGATACCACCGACAACCTCATCTTGCTCGAAGCTATTCTAGAAGATGAGGGCTATGACATTCACTGCGTAACAGATGGCATGTCGGCCCTGTGGCAAGTTGAATCTCAGCCACCCGATCTGATCCTGCTGGATGTGATGATGCCGGGGATGGATGGCTATGAGGTGACTCGGCGCATTCGCCAAAATCCCAATCTACCCTTCATTCCCATCGTGCTGATCACAGCCCATGATGAATCTAATCTCGTAGAGGGACTGGATCTGGGTGCAGATGACTTTGTGCGCAAGCCGGTCAACCCGGATGAATTGCTGGCTCGGGTGCGATCGCTCCTGCGCCTCAAGCGCAGTATTGATCTCCAAACCCAGATGGCTAAACGGCAAGAAGATTTTGTCATGCGCCTCACCCACGATCTACGAACGCCTTTGGTGGCGGCCGATCGAATGCTGCATCTCTTTCAAAAAGAGACGTTTTGTCCTATCTCTCCGGATATGCAAGAAGCGATCGCCGTGATGATTCGTAGTAACGATAGTCTATTGCAAATGGTTAATACATTGCTAGAAGTCTATCGCTACGATGCTGGATACAAAACGCTGACGTTCTCAA
>DATNRH010000961.1 GCA_036703605.1 Candidatus Obscuribacterales bacterium
CCTCCTTCACGGCCCACTGATCCTCGATTCAGGGCCGCAACTTCCTCGTCTACTGGTCTTAGTGCTGCCGCAGCTGACTTTGCAGAACCAAAACCAAACACTCCGGGTGGTGGCGTTGGTGTTGGTGTTCCTACCAATTCGTTCTCCTCCTTGGACCGTGATATCAGGGATAGAGATCGCGAGTTTGACCGAGACCGAGATGTTCATCCCAGGGATCGTGATGTTCATCCCAGGGATAGAGAGAGGGACAGAGATAGTATTCATCCTCGTGATCGCCTGGTGGGACCGCCTCCCACTTCTCCCTATCCCAAATCTCCTGGAACCAGCAAACCACTTGAATCTGCTGGGCATGCTCACCATGAACCGCCTTTACCGAGCTTGAAGCCAACGGCGCCACCACAGCGGTTGAGTTCTTACAGCAGCCTGGGAGGAGGGGGTTCATACAGTAGCTTGGCTGAAAATGCGACCGCCGCAGCTGATGAACGCCCATTTCGTGATCGTGACGGGCCAAACCCAGCACAAGATCGCCCTTACCATCCACGTGAACGAGACGCTGCTGTCCCTCCTCCTCGCCAGGACAGGTCAATTTCCCGTGATCGAGATAGAGATATCCCAGCTCCTTCACAAGCAGAAAGAACCTTTCATCGCGATCGTGATATCGATCGTGAGCGAGACCGGGATAGAGACAGGGAGCACCTTTATCCCCCAGCCGGCGGTCTTGAAGTTAGTCGGTCTTCTTCTAGATCTGACTTTCGTCAAGGTGGGCCACGAGACCAACCCCGCTCCCCTTCTCAGAGAAATCGTCCTTTGGCTTTTGGTGCTACTGTTGGTAGTGAGCCCCGGACCATTCAGCGGACTAGTAGTAATACCTTAAGTGGGTCTCCGGCACCCCCTCTGTCTTCTCCAGCGCCCCCTGCAGCAGCTACTGGAGCTTCGCCTGTTCCACCAGCGCAAGCTCAGGCACAACAAGCCCCTGTACCGGCACCAGCAAGACCGGCTTTCCATCGCAAAGACCCACGATTTGCAAAGCAGCAGCAACAACAACAGGAGGCTGCTGTGGCCGCTGCAGCTGCTGCCGCTGGGATAGCTCCCGCAGTCCAGCCA
>DATNRH010000962.1 GCA_036703605.1 Candidatus Obscuribacterales bacterium
TAGGCAGGGGTCACGTCTTTGTTATACAAGACCGAGTCTAGACGGCAGCCTTTATACGCAAGGACGTAGAGTTCCTTCATATCCCGAATCAGGGGATAGCGAGGGTTAGCCCCTGTACATTGGTCATCGAAGGCCTGATCAGCCATCTCTTCAAGCTGTTCATAGAAGACTTGCTCGTCTTCGGATAAGACCTCTTTAATGGTCATGGGCATATCGAGCTCTTTCTTCAGGTTCTCGATAGCATTGACCAACAATTCAACCTTTTCATCCTCAGTGGTGCCCCCTAGCTGTAGATGGTCGGCAATGCGGGCATAGCGCCACTTAGCGTTAGGGTATTTGTATTGAGGAAAGATTGCTTGTTTGAAGGGAACGTCGGTGGAGTTATAGCGAATCACGTGGGAGATCATCAAGGCATTGGCTAAGCCATGAGGTACATGGAAGGTCGAGCCAAGCTTGTGGGCAAGGGAGTGGCAGACGCCTAGAAAGGCGTTGGCAAAGGCCATGCCGGCCATGGTGGCTGCATAATGCACCTTTTCCCTGGCTTTGGGATCATTGGCACCATTTTTGTAAGCACTGGGTAAGTACTTAAACAACAGGCGAATGGCCTCTAGAGCCAAGCCATTGGTGAACTCGGTCGCTAGAACAGAAACATAGGCTTCCAGAGCGTGGGTAAGGGCATCCACACCACCGTAGGCCGTAAGCGTCTTGGGCATGTGCATCACCAAAGCCGGATCGACGATGGCCATGTTGGGGGTGAGAGCATAGTCCGCTAAGGGATATTTAATGCCGGTGCTGTCATCGGTGACCACCGCAAAGGGCGTCACTTCAGATCCAGTTCCGGAGGTGGTGGGCACAGCAATCAGCATGGCCTTATCCCCCAAAGGCGGCAGTTCATAAACGCGTTTACGGATATCCATAAACCGCATGGCCAGCCCATCAAACTGGATTTCCGGATGTTCATACATCAGCCACATCACCTTCGCGGCATCCATCGGCGATCCACCGCCAATGGCAATAATCACATCGGGCTGGAAACTGTTCATCACCGCCACCCCTTTCATCACCGTCGATAGGGATGGATCCGGTTCGACATCATAGAAGGTTTGATGCTTGAGCCCAATTTCCTCTAAAACCTCGGTGACATTTTCTGTGATACCTAGGTTGTAGAGGGGTTTATCGGTGATGATGAAGGCTCGCTTTTTGCCGGCGAGTTCCTTAAGAGCCACAGGTAAGGCCCCATAACGAAAGTACACCTTGGGTGGTACACGGAACCACAACATATTTTCCCGACGTTCCGTCACGGTTTTAATGTTGAGCAAATGGTGGGGAGCAACGTTCTCGGAGACAGAATTGCCGCCCCAAGTGCCGCAGCCCAGGGTCAAGGATGGGTCAAGCTGGAAGTTATATAGGTCACCGATCGCCCCTTGGGAGGATGGTGTATTGATCAAAACTCGGGCGGTTTCGAGACGAGACTTAAACTGGCGAATCCGGTCTTCGTTGTTGGGATGGGTGTAAAGAACAGACGTGTGACCATGACCACCAAAGGCAATCAGTGCTTCTGCCTTGGTGACGGCTTCCGAAAAGTCTGACGCCCGATACATGGCTAGAATTGGCGACAGTTTTTCGTAGGCAAAGGGTTCTTCCGTGGCGATCGCTTCCACTTCGCCAATCAAAACCCGTGATCCTTTGGCTTGCTCAATGCCGGCTAAATCAGCCAGGACGTCAACGGGCTGTCCCACGATCGCCGCATTCAAACGACCATTCACCAGGATAATATTGCCCACCTTTTGCCGTTCCTCCTCATTGAGAAGATAAGCACCGCGTTCGAGAAACTCTTGACGCACCTGCTCATAGACCGAATCCACAACGACGACAGACTGCTCACTGGCGCAGATCATGCCGTTATCAAAGGTCTTGCTGAGCAAAATGGAGCTTACCGCCATCTTGATGTGAGAGGTTTCGTCAATCACCGCTGGGGTGTTGCCAGCTCCCACGCCGAGGGACGGATTGCCCGAGGAATAGGCCGCCTTTACCATGCCTGGCCCACCGGTCGCCAAGATCAGCTTCACATCGGGATGCTGCATCAACTGCTGCGATAGGGGAACCGTGGGCTGATCAATCCAGCCGATGATGTGTTCTGGGGCTCCGGCTTTTACGGCTGCCTCTAGGACAATCCGGGCTGCAGCAATGGTGCAGTCTTTGGCACGAGGGTGGGGGGAAAAGATGATGGCGTTGCGAGTTTTGAGGGCTAGCAGTGCCTTAAAGATTGCCGTAGAGGTGGGGTTTGTAGTGGGGACAATACCGGCTAGGATGCCTACGGGTTCGGCAATGCGTTGAAAGCCAAAGGACGGATCCGATTCGATCACACCGCAGGTTTTTTCGTTCTTGTATTTGTTGTAAATCATCTCCGAAGCAAAGTGATTTTTGATCACTTTGTCTTCTACGACGCCCATGCCAGTTTCCTCCACTGCTAGTTTAGCTAGGGGGATGCGGGCCGTGTTGGCAGCTAGGGCAGCTTGCTTAAAAATGACATCAACCTGCTCCTGCGTAAATTTGGAGTAGGCTTCTTGAGCTGCCTTGACAGACTGAATCAATGTTTCTAGCTCTTCTGAATTCGTAACGGGAATGGGGGTTGCAAGTAGATTCGAGATCGTCATAAAGGCTCTCCAGGTATCGTCTGGGAAATGGTGGTTGAGGTTAGCGTGGTGTTAAATAGTGCAGCGATCGCCCTTAGTTAACCGCAAGAACCAGCTTAAACATGTGCTCTGAACAACAGTTAAGAAAGAATTAACAACGCACTAACTGACATGCGATGATCCATAGAAAAATCTAGAATTTTGCAATACTTAAGAGCTGAATTCTAGAACAAACTTTTCTTTCAATCATAGCTTAGAACTCCCTGTGCTGATTATCTAGACATCGCCTCAAAGCCTCTTTCTATCTATAGCTTAGCGCCAGCGTTTCTGTTAGAATTCCAAGCATATAAAGAATCCGCAGTATGGCATAGAAAATCTCAGATCTATGATGCGAGGACGCTAAATAATTGATGTCCTCATGACGTCAATTACGTTCTCTATTATAAGTTTGTTATTCTCTAGCTGTTGAACTCTTTTATGGTAATTAAAGACTTGCAGCGATCGCCTCTCTCAAGCATTCATTCAATAAAAAAATTAAGCATAAATTAATATCAATTATGGCTATATTCCATGGATCTACATCCAAGACCTAGCCTGAGCACCGCTCCAGACATTGTCCTCACAGAGGATGCCATGCCATTGCTGCACCTGCGCTTCTGTCATCCAATAGCTCCAGGCTAGCCCCAACGACCTGCGATCGCTGCCAAAGACGTCCGTTGTCCGGCGCTCATACTCATTCTCCCAGGGCGATCGCAGGGGATCATAACCCTCTAGGTCGTCTAACATCTCCAAAATCTCGGCACCGGGAAAGGTCAGCAGGGAGCCTTGAATGGGGCGATCGCCCTCCGTGAGTGCCGGATAGCCCATGGGCAGATGGTAGAGCTTGCCCCAAACGATCGCCTCCTGAGCGGCGATGACGGTAGGAGCGCAGTAGTCAGCGTAGTAATATTCCCCCGGTTTCAGGGTTCCATAGACAAAGACGCGACAGGCTACATCCATGATCGACTTCTATCCATGGGCTTCAACGGGGTTCAACAGATTTTTATATTGGGCTAGACTGCAGACTCTGTGGCGATCCCAGTCCTGTGATAATGCCATAACATTGTCATATCATCGACACATAAGTGACAAATCTAAACAAGTCTTGTACACTCACTAATGTGTGAGGAGCGAACCAGCGAGGGCATCGAGACGAAACACGGTCAGTCGTCGGTGCCCTTTCTGTTTTCTAGGAATCCTTAGGATTCCAGCATCCTCACAATAAAAATTTCTCTAGGGCGATCGCCACGCCGTCCTCTTCAACATCGGCGGTTGTCCAATTAGCAAAGGCTTGTACGGCTGCTGGAGCATTGCCCATAGCGATGCCAATCTCTGCATAGTCCAGCATTTCTACATCATTGAAGTTATCGCCAATGGTCATCACCTGGGCGGCAGAAAGGCCCAGCAGTTGCTCGGCAAGGTAGCGCACAGCTACACCTTTGTTCACTTGGGGATTGGCGGCCTCGAAGAAGGTGGCCACGGATTTGGTGAAATAGAGCTCGGCGGGGGTGTAACGCTGGCGCAGGGAATCGAGTAGTTGATCGATCAGCAGGGGATCATGACTGAGAGCCAACACCTTGGTGGGATCGTCGGTTAGAACTTGGCGCAGATCGCCCACAACATTGGGCGTCACACCGCTTCGTTCGGCATAGGCTTCCGTTTCTGGGGTCATCTCCCGCACGTAGAGGCGATCGTTGATGTAAAAGTGAATGGAGAGAGCGGTATCCACATCCGGACGGCGTTCCACATCCTCGAAGTAGTCCAGCAACTGCTCGGCGGTATGACGAGCGACGGGCCAGTGATGGTGGACGACACCGGTTTGGGGTTCTTTAATATAAGCGCCTTGGTAGGACAATAGCGGCAGGGTCGATCCCACCGCTTCGTAAAACCGCAGGGCGGCGCAATACATTCGTCCTGTAGCGATCGCCACTTGAATGCCCTTGGCTTGAACGGCGCGGATCGCCTCTAGGACAGCGGGGCGAATGGTGTTGGATTCACCGGAGATCGTCCCGTCAATATCGAGCACGAGCAACCGGATATCTGAGGCATCCGGCAAAGACGTTGATTGGAGATCGGAGGCAAGGGCTGACATGGGATTAGGGCACCACCGGCAATAAACTAGCTCCAGTTTAGGGCCATGCCTGGGGGCAACACGGCGATTCAACAGTTTAGCTGCAGATTTCCTGATACGAGATCAGCAGAGAGCATCCCACTTTCATCATCCTTCATCCTAAATCCCACTCCCAGGGCAGGGGGTGAGGGCTATGAGCTGGCAAACGCAGGACGCACCCAATCAGCAACGTCTCCTGATTATGGAGGAATAATTCACACAATATGGTTCAATTGTACTATGCGATCAAGTGCAGGTCAAATCTGTTAGCATCCTTCAGGATAACAGCACTAGCATCGGTCACAGACAGCTTGTATCCGCCCCACCTCTGGTATCTTGGTTTTTTCGAGTAAAGGTTCTATGTCCAGCGATCGCTCCACCCCGCTCTTAATCTTGGTTGATGGTCATTCCCTGGCGTTTCGGTCGTACTATGCCCATGCCAACGGGCGCGATGGCGGTCTGCGCACCTCCACTGGCATTCCCACCAGCGTGTGCTTTGGCTTTCTTAAGTCTCTGATCGATATGCTCAAGGCCCAGCAGCCCACTCACGTGGCGATCGCCTTTGACTTGAGCACCCCCACCT
>DATNRH010000963.1 GCA_036703605.1 Candidatus Obscuribacterales bacterium
ACGTCCTCCGTTGGGAGAGTGAGTCGGGCAAGGATTTCCATCTACTTGGATGGGCTACGCTCGGAGCATCTAATGACCGCGTCTAAAAGAATTACTCTAGTGGATAAAGAAGACATGACACTAGACCTAGAGTATGGAACAGCGATGGGTATGAACTTCGCTATTCTACACCTGCCGAAGATGAAGTTGACCAAGACTAGCTACTCGGATTTTCTAGCTACTGTTCCCCAGATTTACGAGTTTATTTCTACCGTTGGGTATGAAGCTATTCATACAGCTATAGACCCCAACGATAAGTCAACAGCTAAGTTGCTCGACAGACTAGGTGCCGTACGACTCGGAAACGATCAGGGCCTAGACGTATATGAGTATAGAGGAGAAGTCTAATGGCACCAATCGCCCTAGTAATCGGGGCAGTTGCTTCAGTAGTCGGGACCATTAAAGCGTCTAAGGCACAGAAGAAGCAACTTGCACTCCAGAAACAACAGCAAGAAGTTCAAACCCGTCGCTCCCGGCGTCAGGCTATCCGTGAGATGCAGGTACGTAGGGCAGCAGCAGTATCCGGTGCAGTAGGCGCTGGTACTTCGACTGGTTCTGGTGCAGCCGGTGGTATCGGATCGCTTGGCTCACAGCTTGGTGAAAGCATGGGCTTCAGCACTCAGATGTCTGGAATCTCTAACGCTATTAACGCAGCGCAACGTAAAGAGATTAGTGGTAACACCATCGCTGGTCTCGGTAGCTTTGCCTTTAACTCCGGGCTTCAGTTCGGTGGAGCGGACGCATTTAAATAATGACTCAACCGTTGGAAATTAACCCAGTCGAAACGACCATACTAGACCCTCTGGGTCAGGGTTCGTCCGACACTCAGGTTCCTCCCAACGCTGGCCGTATCCTCGCAGAGTACTACTCACAGGCTCTGTCTCGCGGTGCAGGGGAGGTTGAAGCGGAAATCTCTGCTGGTATGGAGTCTATGCTCCGACAGCAGGCCAACGGGCTTGCCATGCAGCAAGCTGAAAGCACTATGGACGACCGGATTAGCCAAGCACTGGTTAATCAAGAAGACCCTCAAGCTGTTCTGTCTGACCTCCGGTCTATGAGATTTGGCGAGTGGGTATCCCCTGAAGTATCTGTACTACTCGAAGAGAGTGAACTTGGTCGCAGGGAACGTTCCCAGTTGGATCGTATCTGGAGGGCTAACCTACT
>DATNRH010000964.1 GCA_036703605.1 Candidatus Obscuribacterales bacterium
CCGTGAATGGTTGAAAATCGAAAAAAACGCTGGCTAAGAACGTGGTCCGTACTCTTTGCCGCAACCCTGGCGCTATGTTTAGGGGCCAGCTTCTTGCCCACTAGTCGAACCGCTGCTAGTGAGGGCATTCCCCCTCTTGAAAGCAGTATACCCACAGCCTGTAGCACCAGTACCGCTAGCCCCCGCCACTACAAAGTCGCCGCTAGCCCTGAAACAGTTCATTGGGGTTTCTACAGCAAAAATCTAGCCCCGATTATTTCCGTCAATTCTCAAGACTATGTCACCCTGGAAACCATTACTCACCATGCCGGTGATGACTACGATCGCATGATTGCGGGTGACCCGGCCATTGAGAGTATCTATCATTGGACGAGCGACGAACAAACCGTGAGCGATCGCGGCCCCGGCGTTCATATTCTCACAGGCCCCGTGTACGTTTGTGGTGCAGAGCCCGGTGACCTGTTAGAGGTGCGAGTTGTCGATCTAAAATTACGCCCCAGCGGTAACCCAGACTATGCTGGCAAAACCTTTGGCTCCAATGCCTCCGCTTGGTGGGGTTTCCAATACGATAACTACAAAGACGATCCCAAACCCCGGGAAGTCATTACCATTTATGAAATGGATGCCACCGGTGAGCAAGACTACGCCACTGCCGCCTATCGCTATGTTTGGACACCCCAAACCACACCAGATGGAACCGTTCACAACACCATCGACTACCCCGGCATCATCATTGACCACGACACCGTGACCGAAATTGACGATACTCTAGAGGGTGTCAAAATTCCTCTACGGCTGCACCTAGGCTCTATGGGGGTTGCTCCTGGCGAAGTTGACGTGGTAGATTCCATTCCGCCTAGCTATTTTGGTGGCAACATTGACAACCGCAACATTGCCATGGGCACCGCCATGTACTACCCCGTATCTGTACCGGGTGCCCTATTTTCCGGTGGTGATGCCCATGCCTCCCAAGGAGACTCGGAGCTAGATGGCACGGCGATCGAAACCTCAATTACCGGAGTCTTTCAGTTTGTGCTCCACAAACAGGCCGACCTCGCTGGCACAATTTTAGAAGGGGTCAACTATCCGTTGCTAGAAACCCCAGACTCCTGGATTGTTCATGGCTTTACCTATCCCAACTATCTAGAAGCTCTGGGTGAAGATGCCCAATCTAAAATCTACGAACTGTCGTCTCTCGATCCAGCCTTGAAAGATAGCTCGGCCAAGCTACGTGACTTTTTGATGAATGGCATGAATCTCACCGAAGATGAAGCGTTTTCGCTGATTACCGTTGGTGCAGATTTTGCTATTACCCAAGTAGTAGATGGCAACTGGGGCGTTCATGGTATTGTACCTAAAGGTATTTTTGATCCAGAGAATGTGAAGCCTAAGCCTGCTGATAGCTAAGGTTCATGCATTGCTCTAAATTATGCGTCTAAATATCTTATCTTTAGGGTATTTAGATTTGATTCGCCAACAGAGCGATCGCTCCTTGCTATACTCATGAGCTTGGGGAGAGCGATCGCTCTTTGAAATAGCTCTTTGAATATGATATTAAGTTTGGTTGCAGGGTCAAGACTGAG
>DATNRH010000965.1 GCA_036703605.1 Candidatus Obscuribacterales bacterium
CCCCCCAGTCGATGGTGCTGGCTATGATTACGGCCCTGTTTGTTTGGGGCTTTTCCAAGCGGACGGAGTTGGAGGGATGATGGGGTGATGGGTAGGGAGTGAGGGTAAGGTAAGGGTCTTCAGCTTGCTGCCTTTTTCGTAGTTTTGGAGGTTGCTATGGAAACTCGATCGAGACGAGAGGAGTGGTTTCAGCGGGGGTGCCGTGATCGCGATGCGGGTCTGCTGCCCCAAAGCACTGACTCGGCCTACTGGGATGGCTATCGCTCTAATAGACCGATGGGTCTGGATGAGGTGATTCGCTACTTTCCAACGCTGGAGTCATTTTTGGCGTGGAGGGCGAGGGGAGGGGAGGGGTAGGAGGGGTGCGATCGCTCTAGGGGCAACCAGCGAAACATAGCCTGGTGCAGGCCGAATGTCCAGGCGATCGCCAGCAGCCAGCCTCCCAAAATATCGCTAGGGAAATGTACCCCCAAGTACACTCGGCTAACGCCAATGGCCAGGACAAACAAGCCCCCCAACCCAATCAACCAAGGCCGTCGGGGGCTGTCCCAATTAATCAGCACCAGAGCCAGCACAAAGGTCATAGAGTAGGTGGCATGGCCACTAGGAAAGCTGAAGTCTGCATTAGGGAGAATGCCTTCCCACAGGTCAGGGCGCACCCGATGCCAGAGCAGCTTGGTGGTGAGATTGAGTATTGCACTGCCCCCTGTTACGAGAGTCAAATAGGCCGCCACTAGCCAGCGTTGCCGTACCAGCGCCAAGGCGATCAACACCCCACTGGCGGGCATCACTCCCCAGTAGGTGCCCAGATTGGTGGCGATCGCCACGCCTCGATTCAGCTCTGGCGTGGCATAGCGGTGCAGGCGCATCAAAAAAGCTGCATCCCATGTAGGCAGGGTGGGGTAGGCAGCGACTACAAGGCCGAGGGCGATGAAGGAGACGAGGGCAGTGAGGGAGAGTACCAGGCCCCAAGGGGCGGGGAACAGGGGGTGGGGAGTAGGGGTATCCATACTAGAGACAGAAAGACGGGGTTGGATTAGAACAGCACGGAAAAAGGAAAATCCCAAGCGTATCAAACCTAAGTTTGGAATCAGAAAAATTTTGGAAGAGCAGGCCCAATGTCCCCTCGGGGAAAGGGTGGGTCTACCTGCCCTTCAGCCTTTGCGGCTATAGTGGCCTGTCTACCATCTAGACCGAAATCCAGTCCGTCAGCCAGTTAGGCAGCACCGTGTGGAGAGTGGCGAACAGATCACCACTGAGAAAATCGGGCATCTCCAGAATGTGAACCTGAATCAGCACCACGATCGCCACCGTATAGACTGTCGACGTGATCAACCCATTGCGGAGCGATCGGCTTTTCGAACCCTGTCTGTCTTTTTGCAGGGCAGTGGCGGCCCCCTGTTGCATCAGTACAAAACCGATGACGTTGGTCAACCAGTAGCCCACCCCGGTCATGGGTACCAGAGCATCAGGCCAGGGGCGGCTGAAGAGGTAGCCAAAGCCCAGGGCCAGGGGCAGGTTAATCACCAAGTCGTTCCACCAGCAGAGGGGCGAGAGCAGGTAGCCCACGACCACCAGGGTGCCGCCCCACAGACGGCGCAGCCAGGATTTGGTAGGTTGGGGGCCATTCTCTGCCAAGGGGGCGTTGTCGTCTGGGCTGTTTAGTTGGGTCTCTGGCTCAATGAGTTGCAACGGGGTCATCCTTATAGTGAAGTGGTTAATTTTTTTTGAATAAAGGGTGTTGGTGGACGGGGCAGCCTAGGCTCTGAGGGTGGCGACCAGTCGCTTTGGATGACTGAGTAAATCGAGGGCATCGAGGATGCTGGTGGAGACGATATCGGCGGAGATCAGCGTTTCTACTGCACCACCTTCGAGCTGTACTAGAGCGATGCCTAGGGCGGCAGCTTTGAGCATGGGGCCATCGTTGCGGCCATTGCCCATGGCGACCACCTGTTCTAAGCCTAGGTTGCTGACAAAGGCCAGCTTGGTTTCGGCCTGATTCTCTGGGGGGGCAATGGTCAGGTCAAGGGGTAGCCCAGCGAGTCCGGTTTTAGCCATCCCAAAGGTGTCGGCAGTTAGCACGTGGATATGTAGATTATGGGAGAGTTCGGTCAGTTTTTCGCCTACCTGGGGAATGAGATGGCCATCGTTGGCCAGGGTGCCGTTGTAGTCGAGCACCAGATGAGCTAACTGTAGGTGGCGAAAGCCGGGAATGTTGACCTCGATCATGGTCTTAGCAGAAGGTTTAGGGCTAGGGCAACAACGGTGATCACATAGATGTGGCGCAGCCAGCGGTTGGGCAAGCGCAGCACCACCCGCCCACCCAGAAACGCGCCTAAGAACATTGCCACCCCTAGCAGCAAGCCGAGGCCGAAATTGACCAGGCCCAGGGAGATGAAAATCAGGGTGGCGATCAGGGAAGAGAAGATATTGACTAGTTTGCTAGTGGCGATCGCTTCCACAAAGGTATGGCCAAAGCAGCCTACAAAAGTAGCGGTCAGTAGAGTAATGTAGCCACCGCTAAATAGCCCGCCGTAGATGGCCAAAAAAAAGGTAGCCAGGTAACCAACTACGCTCCAGAGGGGAGACAGCGCTTGAGTGCTAGGCTGGATGCCCTTGTTGCCCATCAGCAGCGATACCCCAACTACCACCAGCATTGAGGCGGCAATAAAGGGTGACAGAGCGCTATCGGGTAGCAGCCTCAGCAGCAGTGCCCCCAGGGCAGAACCCACCAGGGTCAGGCCAATGAGCCAAGGGGCGCGGCGCAGGTCAAGCTGGCTTTGTCCCACAAAGGGCAGCGTTGCGCCAAGGCTCATCAGGGTGAGGGCGGCCATATTGGTGGCGATCGCCACCTGGGGCACTACCCCCGCCTGCAACAGCACTGGCACCGTAATCAGTGAGGTGCTACCGGTCACCATGCTGATTGCACTGGTGAGGAAAAAGATTCCAGCTAGCACGACTAGTTCCCAACCTGCAAGCCTCAGCCCGCCTGAGGCTGAAATATTATCTAACGCTAATGCCGTATGCATAGCAACTCCCGGATCCGACACACCTACCTAAACTTTCACCGATTTCTCGGTGTATCTCCAGAGAGAGTATGCCACAATCCCAGTTGAATTACAATTGTTTTTGATTCGGTCTTCTTTCAGTTTCCGTGGCCTGTTAATGGCGGTTGTCTTGTCTGTATTGCCTTTTGCACCAAGCGATAATGGAGCATTCTAAAGATTCCTCCCCCACTCGCACCTCTCTGGCGCAATCTAAGGGCAAGATAGGGTGCGCTCTGATCATCCATTGATACACAAAAGTCCCAGGCTTTCTCACAGCAGGAGAAAGCCTGGGATAACGGGCTGAAAAGATTCCTCAGTGCTGGTTAAAGCCAAGACTGAGGAATCCCTAAGCGATCGCCTGAGAGTAGTTCGGCGACTCCTCAAAGCTACG
>DATNRH010000966.1 GCA_036703605.1 Candidatus Obscuribacterales bacterium
GTCACGCAAGAGGCCATGATGGCTTGTGGCATCTCCTTGGACGCTTTTCGAATCTAGCAGCTCGCCGTCGACTCGCCTCTTACCCGTTTCAAGATTGCTAGCCTGACCAAGAGACGATCAAGAAAACCACCAGCGCCACCAGGCTGCGCAGAACATACCTACTGCTATGGACGCCAGCGGACTTCTCAACCCTATAGCCACAGCACCGGCGGCAACAGCGGCAAGTCGCGTACCACCATCACCATGCACGACCATAGGGGTTATCACCGCGATGAGAACAGAACTCGACATGGCATCGACGAAGCGCCGTACGTAGGGGCCTAGCGGCACATGTGACATGACCAGGAGTCCCAATACCCTGGAGCCATAGGCAATCATTACCATCAGCATGATCGCCAACAACGATTGCCACACCAACGATGAACTCATGAGGCACTCGTCCCAAACCAGCGCCCCGGTAACAGCACGGCTACCATCCCACCAGTCAAGGCGCCGACCATCACATGCAGATACGGCGGCAACCACCAGTACGCCATCAAGGCACTGATCGCCGCTGTCAGCCAAGGCAGGGCCATCACCGCACGGGGGTTTCCACCGACCACGATCATCAGTAGAAAGCACAGCATGATCACGTCAAGACCAAAACGTTCCGGCTCCGTGATCCCGCCACCAAAGGCCAGCCCTATGGCAGTCCCCACCACCCAGGCACTCCACAGCGCGATCCCTCCTCCCAGCAGAATGCCAAGGTTGCGCTCCCCTCGATGATACTCCCCCAGTGCCATCGCCCAGCTAGAGTCGGTCAGCAAGATCACCATTGCGAATTGCTGCCGCCGGGGTAGCGGCTTGAGCCATGGATAGAGCGCTGCACTCATCAGCATATGCCGGGTATGAATCGCCAGGGTGATCGCTGCCAGAGCCAGCAAAGGAAGAGGGGACCGCCACAGCTCCAAGGCCGCAAACTGCGATGGAGCGGCGAATACGAAGAGACTCATCAGCATCGCTTCCCAATCAGCCAGCCCCCGATGCACGGCCGCTACACCGAAGGCCAAGCCAAACGCTACCGTGAATGCGGCCAACGGCAGCATCATGCGGATCCCACGCCATGTTCCAGAAAGATCCAGGTGTGCGTAATTATCCTTTAAAATCATGATTCTATAGTTTCCTATGTCACAAATCCACGATAAAAACAAACAGGCCTGCTTGTTTTTTTTCTGCTTAGAGTCTAGGTTGAATCAAGCGCATTCGCCATCCGGCACCGTGCCATCCAGATGACACAACACAATAGCAACAAACTGCCGACCATCTCGGCCTGGAGAACAAAATGAATTTTGCCCGCAATACGCTGACATTAGCTGTCGCTGCTCTGGCGCTCCCTGTGTACGCCACTTCAGCGCAAGCCTCGACCTCATTCATTGCCAATTCGTTCTACGACCAACAGCATCCTTT
Source organism: Candidatus Obscuribacterales bacterium (assembly GCA_036703605.1). Lineage (NCBI taxonomy): Bacteria > Bacillati > Candidatus Melainabacteria > Candidatus Obscuribacterales > Candidatus Obscuribacterales bacterium. The sequence continues at coordinate 1,447 of DATNRH010000966.1, forward strand.
CTCCCGCTATGGCTACATCGAGTGGGCTGAGACGGTCAAGGAGCTGTCAAACGGTGACCTTCAGCCTGAGGTCTATACCGGTACCGTGCTGCTGGCA
>DATNRH010000967.1 GCA_036703605.1 Candidatus Obscuribacterales bacterium
CTTGATGACCTACTGGAACGGGTAGAGCAGCGCTGTGTACAACTCCTGAACCTTACCGACTTTATCTCAGGCTTGACCCAGTTCCATTGGTGGAAGGCGTTTCAATGCTAAGTGTGGCTGATTAAGCGGACTTGATATTAGTGATCAGTCGCGGGCTGCTTCAAGCTCTTGATGAACCTCATTTACAGGCCGTGTTAGCCCACGAGGCTGGGCATCGGCACTATCGAGATACGTTCTGGACTTTCTGGCTGGGTTGTTTACGACGGCTTACAGCTTGGCTGCCTGAGAGCGATCGCCTGTGGCACGATCTATTGCTATTACGAGAAATCCGTGCTGACCGCTGGGCAACTCAGTCTGTTGATCCCATTGTGTTAGCTGAAGCCCTCATCCAAGTTGCCCAAGCTCCACAGTCGTTGTTCTCAAACGTCGCCGCCGAATTTAGTCTTACCCTCATGGGCGATCGCATCACCACTCGTATCCAGGCCCTACTGACTCCTGCCCCGCTGCAAGCAACGCACCATCCCGCCCAATGGCTCTGGTTTTTGGTGGCTTTATTCCCGTTGCTGATCGTACCGTTTCATGATTGAACCTTGAGCCCTATGCTGTCGCCACACGTCGCGATCGCTCCTTTAGACGGTTATCCCCACTCCAGATATCAGTGTCTATTGGATAGCCTGTAGATATAGCAATCGTCACCTTGATTAAGACATGCGGTCTAGCATGAGTGCGGAGATCCTCAGCCTCGTCGTTCATTCTGAGCTAGACGAAGGGATACGACATAGGCTCTGGCTCTCGGCCCAAGCAGCATAAGGTGAGAGATCTAGAACGTAGGGGTTTCTGGATCTCTCACCTTATGCCCCATAGCCGTTGTTCTCACGGGGATGGCTATGGCTATAGTATCTAGGACTCGAAAAAATACACTATGCTATCATTAGCCACGCTCGTCTTATTTCTCATCAGCTTCATAGCAATTATCGTACAGTTTGCAGCTATGTAGACACGTCTGCCCGTCTTCTGACGTCTAGAATCAAGAGCGCTTCTTGGATTTCCATGTTCCGCCATAGCGGTAGTCGGCATGATGTTGGCGCAGGCTGATCCAGCAATCTGAACAAACAAACTGCCACATCTGTGACTTTATCCACTGCACTCGATACAGTGTTCCTTGAACCTGCTGGCAGCGATCGCAAGATTTCTGACGTTCGCGATGCCTCATGGGTGTCAAACCTAGATGAATGTCATAAACCCGTGGCGTTGA
>DATNRH010000968.1 GCA_036703605.1 Candidatus Obscuribacterales bacterium
CTTGATGACCTACTGGAACGGGTAGAGCAGCGCTGTGTACAACTCCTGAACCTTACCGACTTTATCTCAGGCTTGACCCAGTTCCATTGGTGGAAGGCGTTTCAATGCTAAGTGTGGCTGATTAAGCGGACTTGATATGACATCCAATCCGGTGGCATGGTCATGATAAGAACATCTTGCCTTCGATCTCCCGCTTCACCGCCCTCTTGCCAAGGAGGCTAGAGCATCCGGGTACTGACCAAGCCTTGAATAAGTCGCGTGTAATCAAACGCGTGTCTAACCAAATTTGATATGAGCCTGTCAAAGCCCACCTTTCATCCCTTAAGCAGGCCAAGATGAGCGAAGCTCGTGAAACAGGAGGAATCATGCGACGTTGAGAATCCTGAAAGCGATCGCTAAATGCCCAAGGCACGTTTCGCCGCCGCTAGTTTTTTCACCCGATCATCTAGCCCATTAAATCCACCGTTAATAATACGGGTAACCAAACGAACATCATCCTTATCTGCAACTTGGTTGAGGTTTTCTCGATTCCAAAACCAGCCGGCGCTGCGGGCTGCTAGATCATCATCAGCTAAACGGGTCGGGTTGCTAATCAAGTCGATACCGATCGCTTTACCAATATCTTGGTAGTTAAAGCGTCCCGTGATTTGGATCAAACCTCGCCCCTTAAACCGCACGCCATCCCCCGGTTGTGTATTACCCAGGTCGCTCCGCCCTTCATAGGCTGCACCCGACGCAATTTCTTCCACATAGTTAAACTCACCGGATTCATGGGCCACCTGTGCCAGAAAATGGGCTTGGCGCAGGGGTGTATTAATCTCAAACTCCTCCATGGTGGCATTCAACGGCCCCACAAACTTACGCAGTTGGGCATCACGACCATTGGAGGCAATACGCTGTAGGTGCTCCAAGGTAATTTCGTTGATGCTACTTTCTGGAAACAGACCAGCATAGGGACGGCGACCGGCCGGGCGAGGCGGCAATCCTCGCAGCGATCGCAACAGACCATCAATCAAAGCATCGCTGGATACGAAGCGATCGGCGCTGATGTGTTGGATAAACACCTGCACGCCCTTAGCTGCCCGTTGGCGTAGTTCAGCCACCGAGCCTTCCGGCAACAAACCTTGATAGGGGAGGCGACCATCGGGGCGCATTCCCTGACCACCCAAGGTCCGCAGCAGATCATCCACAGACCCATCTGCATCACAGAGATCCCCAGGACTCTGGGTAATTACCTGTCCGAGGGCTTGGGCGGCTAACTCCCGCCAGCGCTGAAGTTGACGAGGACTGGTTGCCTGGCTAAAAGAGAGCAACGACTCATAGGGTGGAATACCGGCTGGGCGCGGCGGTAGCTTGCTGAGCGATCGCAGCAGTTGATCAATCAGGTCATCGGCGGGAATAAAATCTTCATCTTGGAGGTGCTCAATAAACACACGGATGCCGCCAGCAGCCCGTCGTCGTTGTTGCACCACGGCTCCATCTGGGAAGAGGCCAGCGTAGGGAGGGCGATCGCTAGAACGAGGGGACTGGCCGCCCAGGGCTCGCAGTAAATGATCAACCACACTATCGATATCAGTCACCTCATCCGCTTCCGCCTTAGAGATGAGATCGTCTAACCGTTGGGCGGCAACTTTGCGCCAGATTCTAAGCTGTGAATTGGTGGTCATATTTGGGCACCCGCATCAGGAGTTAAGCAAGGATTGAGCGATCGCATCACCCCTTCAGTCCTAGGGCAGGGCATTACAGCGTAGCTAACCCCCTAAAACACATCGGACAGGCAGCAGTGAGCGGTATAGATATCCCTCAAGTAGATGTCCCTAGAATGGACAGCGATGATGGATTTCTACCAATTTACTCGAAAGTTTCCAAGACTTCTAATACAGCCTTAGGCGAAAGCTTCGTTTTAAACCACACCACAGGCACCGGAATATCCTGGACTCGCACACCAGCCTTTTCCAGATTGAGGCGATCGGAAATGGCCAGAATCAAGCGATCGCTTTCCACCTTTTGCACCTGGGCAAACTTCTTGCGCAAATACTCTGGTCGCCAGTAGCCCACAATTTCGAGCAACACCGTGCGTCCGTCGCTGTGAACCAGCCGAAAGTCAGGAATCATAACGCTGCCAGGAATCGGCAGCAGATCCACCTCTCGCTCTAGATGCCAATCGCTCTTGAGCGCCGCCCAGCGATCGGCGAAGGAGGCTTCGAGCATACTGTCGTAGGGCTTGCCGGGGGGATAGTGGCTGACGAGGCCGCAGTCGGAATCTAGGGCAAAGTGACGGGTGGTGTTGGCTTTGGTATAAAAATCCTTCACCTGAAGCTGAGACTCAAGGCTCCATTTTGAGACATGCAGCAGCGCAGGAATCAATTTGGCAATATCGAGCCCGTAGCGGGTGCTGGGCTTAAACAAACTGGTGGGGCCATCAATGGTGATAGTGAAACCATAGTCGGCATCGCCCTCGATGTAGGCCATCAAGCCAAACAGCTTCAGGTAGCGAAACAGCAGCTTATATTCACCGGGATCATTGCGATGGGCTTGGATGACAATGTGGCTAGCTTTGTAGAAAATTCCCTGCACCTGAGACAGGTTGTAGCGATGGATCAACTGCTCTGGAGTAGGGGCATTGAACTCCATGAGAATGCGGTTTTCGGCTAGATCTGCATAGAGACCGGCGCGAATATGGGCAGGCAGGACATCGCGCCCCAGTTCTTGGGTGAGCTGATCGGCGACGCGCTCTAAGGTGATCGTCGTTGCTTGGGGAGAGGGTACGGTGGTGGCGGCAGCCGAAAAAACGCGATCGCGTAACTGCTGAGGCTCTAGAGGGCTGACGATCTCAAACGTACTGAGGTTGCTTTTGGCAATGTGGGCCAGACCGCGCTTGATCCGATAATCGATACCTTCTCCCTCCCAATCCTGTAGTTGGCGGTTGAGTTCGCCCTGGGTGGCTCCCTGGGAGTCTTGAAACATCTGGATCAGCTCAGCCGCGATCGCCTCATACTCCGGAGTCAGCGATAACCGCTTGGGGATCACCTCAGCCCCCTGAAGGCGGTAGATCAATAAATCGGATGGCAGCATGATCGACAGCACCTGATAT
>DATNRH010000969.1 GCA_036703605.1 Candidatus Obscuribacterales bacterium
CCCCTCCTTCACTTGCCGGACGCCCTATGCCTATTGGCGCACTGCCCTGTCTGTCACAGTTGCCCGAGAGACCGCCCGCCAAGTTCGCACCCTCGCCAACAAGGCCCAGAACATTGCCTGAGGCCTTTAGCGCCAACCCTAGCTTGCTGTTAGCCTAATTATGGCACTAACTAAACTACACACATTCTCTCAAAAAAAGAGAGGGGAGGGGGAGAGGAGAAAGTACCAGGATGGAGCCGAGGGTGCCAGCTAGCCATGGCAAATTGCCATCAAACTCCTGAAGGAGGCGGGTAAGCACAGTGGGGTCAAAGAGGGTGGCCCGAGACGCACTCCCTGCAGCTTGTACAATCTCAAGGAACGTGGAGTGAAGAATCGAATGACGTGGGTGCTGCCACAGAACGTCGAAAAGGCCTTCGTAGTTAGACTCTCGGTGACAAGGACTAGAAATCTGGTTAGGGCCGCGGTAGTTAAGACTTTCGGTAGAGAGGCGAACCTTTGAGGATGCCAGACTTGGCAAACTTGGCGTCCAAGGCTTCATTACTGCTGGTGGCCTTGACCAAGTGCAGAAGGACTTGAAGGGCTCGCACTCTTGGCAAGCCTGCGGTGTTGTTCACTGCTGTCACTAAGTCATCGAGAAACGATGCTTCGTTCTCCAGAATCTGCGAGAGTTAGGGCGAAAGTCGCCGTTGCCAGGAGACAGCGAAAAGAATTTAAGCAAGGAGATAGGGGAGGATGGGCAAAGGGAAGAGAGTAGAGATTAGAAAAAAGCACGAACATACGTGTGTGCCAAGGGCGAGGAGTTGCGGGGCCAAGAGGGCGGCTTGGGAGCACAGAGCGAGCTCGGCAAGCAGGATGGAGAGGCAAGGCGAGGCTTTGCGGAAGCACAGCTTGCGCAGCCCCGCAAAATGCGAGGGTTGCAGGAAATCTCGCAGCAGCGGGTGGCCCTTGAACGCAGGAGTCGGCAACGCTACCTGGGGTCATTACTGGGCATTGTACAAGAGGTATCTCGTGAGGGCAAACTTTGACACCAAGCCCGAATCCCCCGTAAAGCCCTGCCGTCAAACCCCGCCCCCTACAGTAGGCCCCAACCCAGACCCCCGAGCCGCCCTTAACCCTACCCCCCGCCTAACCCTAGCCGGGTAAGTTAGTACCTCTTGCAAGCTAGCGATGAATGCTGAAGCACTTTCAACGTATGAATCATCGGCCTGGGTGATTAGTACCATAATTCTGGGAACTTTGTGAGCATGGAAGTTTGGGCGGACGAGGCCAAGAAGGGAGAAAACCCTTACCGACTGCAAGTGCTTGAGAAGACTATTTCCGAAGGAATTAAATACTCCGCTTGGTTTGTCC
>DATNRH010000970.1 GCA_036703605.1 Candidatus Obscuribacterales bacterium
CCGTGAAGTCGGAATCGCTAGTAATCGCGAATCAGAATGTCGCGGTGAATACGTTCCCGGGCCTTGTACACACCGCCCGTCACACCATGGGAGTGGGCTGCACCAGAAGTAGGTTGCTTAACCCGTAAGGGAGGGCGCTTACCACGGTGTGGTTCATGACTGGGGTGAAGTCGTAACAAGGTAGCCGTAGGGGAACCTGTGGCTGGATCACCTCCTTAAAAGATGACGTGCCGTTCAGGCGCGAGCGTCCGCACAAATTACTTGATCTTGCTTACGCCCAGTCATGGGTCTGTAGCTCAGTTGGTCAGAGCGCACCCCTGATAAGGGTGAGGTCGGTGGTTCAAATCCACCCAGACCCACCAGCGCTACGGGGCCATAGCTCAGCTGGGAGAGCGCCTGCTTTGCATGCAGGAGGTCGGCGGTTCGATCCCGCCTGGCTCCACCAATGCCTGCGACTTCGGCAAGCGATGGCAAACATCTGCGAATGTTGATGTTTGACGTTGTGCTGCCTGTTTAATACAGGCCAAGCGGTTATTTAAAAATTTGGAAAGAGAGTTTGAAACGCCGCATTTATCAGCGAGTTTGGCCTGACGTCAACCAGTTTGGTTGGGGTTATATGGTCAAGTGAATTAAGCGCATACGGTGGATGCCTTGGCGACAGGAGGCGATGAAGGACGTGGTAGCCTGCGATAAGCTTCGGGGAGCTGGCAACAAGCTTTGATCCGGAGATGTCCGAATGGGGAAACCCACCGCGCAAGCGGTATCCTGCAGTGAATACATAGGTGCAGGAAGCGAACCCGGGGAACTGAAACATCTAAGTACCCGGAGGAAAAGAAATCAACCGAGATTCCCTTAGTAGTGGCGAGCGAAAGGGGAGCAGCCCAGTGCGTCATAAGTCAGTAATTCCTAGAGGAATGGCATGGAAAGGCCAGTCATAGAGGGTGATAGCCCCGTACTTAAAAGGAATTGCTGATGGGGCGCCGAAGAGTAGGGCGGGGCACGTGAAACCCTGCTTGAACATGGGGGGACCATCCTCCAAGGCTAAATACTACCTGTCGACCGATAGTGAACTAGTACCGTGAGGGAAAGGCGAAAAGAACCCCGGAGAGGGGAGTGAAATAGACCCTGAAACCGTGTGCGTACAAGCAGTGGGAGCTCATTTATTGAGTGACTGCGTACCTTTTGTATAATGGGTCAGCGACTTACTTTCAGTGGCAAGCTTAACCGAATAGGGAAGGCGTAGGGAAACCGAGTCTGAATAGGGCGATAGTCGCTGGGAGTAGACCCGAAACCGGGCGATCTATCCATGACCAGGGTGAAGGCAGGGTAAAACCTGCTGGAGGCCCGAACCGGGATCTGTTGAAAAAGATTCGGATGAGTTGTGGATCGGAGTGAAAGGCTAATCAAGCTCGGAGATAGCTGGTTCTCCTCGAAAGCTATTGAGGTAGCGCCTCGCGTCTCACTCTCGGGGGTAGAGCGCTGTTTCGGCTAGGGCTGCGTCTAGCGGTACCAAACCGATGCAAACTGCGAATACCGAGAAGTGCAATCGCGGGAGACACACGGCGGGTGCTAACGTCCGTCGTGGAAAGGGAAACAACCCAGACCATCAGCTAAGGTCCCAAATACCAATTAAGTGGGAAACGATGTGGGAAGGCTTAGACAGCTAGGAGGTTGGCTTAGAAGCAGCCATCCTTTAAAGAAAGCGTAATAGCTCACTGGTCGAGTCGTCCTGCGCGGAAGATTTAACGGGGCTAAGCCATGTACCGAAGCCGCGGATGCAAGCTTGCTTGCATGGTAGAGGAGCGTTCCGTAGGCCTGTGAA
>DATNRH010000971.1 GCA_036703605.1 Candidatus Obscuribacterales bacterium
GGTGACCGTAGCAGCAGCGATTGGCTGGGATGGAAAACTCCTGGCACGCCCTGAAATTCACATCCGTGGTGTCGTCTCGACTGCTGAACCTTCTCGCTTGGAAGATCTAGCGCGGGATACAATTCAGTCTCTATTGAGCGATCGCTGGAGTAATTTCACACATACCTTCGAGGCGAATGAAACCGATGTCGATTGGACGAAACTCCAAGCTCAGATTGAGGTAGAACTGCGGCGGCTGTTGCGTCGGGAAATGCGTAGTAATCCTATGCTGGTGTTTTTGATGCAAACGCCGGTTGAAGAAGACGCCAAGCCGAAGGCCAAGCGGACTGCAGCGAAGAAGCCAGAACCTGAAATAAAGACTGAAGCTAAAGCTGAAGCTAAAACTCCAGCTCAGCAGCCGATTAAAACCTCCACACCGTCTAGACGGCAGCGCTCAACTGCTAAGGTGGCGTCCTGAAGCCACTTCAGTTAATCGCTGCAGTGGCAGCGATAGGGGGTTGGTGACTCAGAGCCATCAGCCAACCCTCTAAAGACTCAGCTAACCCTCTAGAATCGATAATCTACGCTGAAATATAGACCATCGTCTTGAAAATTATTGCCGCGATCGCTGAGATCAATCAGTGGCAGTGCATAGTCAAACCGCAGATTGAAATTGGGTACCAGTTCCCATAGGGCTCCTACCCCAGCGCCAATCAGAAATGTTTGATCGGGCAGAGTATTGGGGTTGTCCGGATGGTTCCAAACGGCTCCCATGTCGATAAACGGCGCTAGTTGGAAGACCGATAAACCTGATGCATTGCGGGTCAGTGTAATGCGGTCTTCTACGGACACCCGAAAACCATTGTCTCCCGATCGGGCATTTTGCCGAAAGCCTCGCACCGATTGTCCGCCCCCAATGACAAATTGTTCTGACGCCAGCAGGCTATCGGGAGAAAGCTGTAGATCGGCCTGGAGAATCATCAGGTGGTCGTCACTTAACCGCTGCACCCGTTGCACTTGCCCTAGCCAACTGACGAAACGGCTATCGGGGACGGGGGATGAATTGGTCGTAGCATTGAGTAGATTAACGCCGATATTAAATTGCGATCGCAAGGCCCAGGCCCCCACCACATCTCGGCGTACATAATCCTGCCCAAGACGGAAAACACTGGTACGACTGGTACCATCTTCGTCGGGGCCAATCCCAAAGGGTTGGGGAATATTATTAAACAAAAACGTCTGCCCATCTTTATGGCTAAATCCTAGGGACAGGGCAAACTCTTCTCGGGTAGAGCGCACCAAGGGCTGACGAAAACTAATTTCATAGCGTTCTGATTCTCCGCGAATGCCGAATTCATCAAAGGGAGACTGAACAATTTCATTGCGATCAATTACGGTACGCAGAGCTAGCGTGCCGTTCATTGGATTGAGCGGCACGCGGTAGTTGATATCAAAAATATGGGCTCCATCGCGGGTGGTGCGATCGTAGGACAGGCTAAGGCTATCCCCCAGCCCTGTGATATTGCGATGACCAATATCTGCACCGATCCGCTCCGATCCAACGCTGGGCGGTGAATAGTTATCGACGCTTGCTCCTCCAAACCAGGGCGATGCTTCATCCACCCGCACAATCAGCACACTCTGCCCTACCTCGCCGCTGGCCCGCAGACTGGCTTCAATATTGTCGAAGAGTGGATCCGATCGCAGCAGCCGAAGCTGCTCTTCTAGCTGTTCAGCCTGGAGAGGGGTACCGGCTCCTAGCTCAATGCGATCGCGTACGTAGCTCTGGTGCAGTCGCTGCAGTCCTTCAATTTGGATCTCTGCCAAACTGCCTTCCACCACCTGAATGCGCACGATGCCATCAGTAATAGGTTGGTCTACTAAAATAGCCCGAGATGTGAGGTAGCCATCATCCAGATAGAGCTGGGTAATAGCATCGGCGGCCTGCTGCAGATCTGCCAAGGTAACCGTTTGATTCTCCAAGGGCTGAATAATCGGTGCAAAGTCCTGCTGATCAAAAATGGTGCTGCCCAACACCTCTAGGGTGCGGATGGGAAATTGGACATCTGGCTGGTCTGGTAAACCTGATGGTGGACTGGGGGCTGATTCTGGCTGAAGCACCGGCCCTTCGTCGGTGGTGGGTAGGGGTAAATCAGGTGGCTCTTGCAAAAAGCGATCGTCAGGATCCGACTGCTGCGCTAGATAGGTTAGGAGTGGATCAATCGAATGTTCTAACTGTCCAAGATTCTGGGGCACTCCTGGAGCAGGGAGTAGTTCGGACGGTAGGATAGACGGACTAAAAACCTGGATATCTAATGGCTCCTCAGGTTTAGGTGTAATAGGTGCCGCGATCGCTTCCTGCGGCAGACCTATTGCAGCGATCGCAAGGCCTGACATCCAAACTGATAGGCGCTGAACCATGGGACTCCTCCAGTAATAACCATGCCGATTCAACACCCTATCGGCATCCATCGGGTAAAAATCTCTTATACAGACTGTAACCTGCTCCACCAAGCAGGTCTGGAATTCATCACTAAAAGTTTACGCTGGGGGGCGTTAGCAGCCCCTGCCAACCTTTTCTGTACCCCTCTCTTTTCCCAACGCTTGTCTAAGCCCTGCGGGCAGATTGTGCCAAACAATGGGATATCTACCGATAAGCTAACAGCCGGTTATTAACGAGGGCAGAGTATTGCAAGTATCTAAGATGAGGACTAGGACTGTCCAGGAATATCCAGTAATACCTCGTCTGTTCCTTGGTGGGCTGTTTTCACCCACTTCAGCCGTTTGGGACGTACCGAAATGCGTGCCGTGGTACTGGCTACTACCAGCAACCAGTGCATCATATAAAGAGTGCCGCGGATGGATTGTACAAGCGTACGCCACAGCGGCATCTCGGGACGTAGTTGGGGCGATCGTTCTGTGCCTAAGGCTGCTTCTCGCAGTAGATAATCACTGCTGTGGATGCGGCGCAGACCAATCACCATGCCAAAGAGTGAAAGCAGCACTGTCATCCCCGTTAATGGACTGAGCAGCGGCGGACTACTGCGGGCGATCGCCATCAGCGTATCTGGAACTGCCGCCGTGGGCAGCAGGTACTGCATGAGCCAGAAGACCAGTAGATCAATAGTTTTGCCTACGCCCAAACGATTACGGGACATGAGCCGCCAATAGTCTAGATAGCGCTGATAGCCACCCTCTGCCCAGCGACTACGTTGATGCCAAAGAGCGATCGCTTTTGTAACGCCCTCTTCTTCCACGGCAGGCACCATCAGGAAATCAATATCCCAGCGATCAAAATGCAGCCTGAGGGTGAGATCTAGATCATCGGTGATGGTTTCTTCATTCCAGCCGCCGCAGCTATCCAACGCCTGCCGCCGCACAAATTGACCATTGCCCCGCAGCTCACCCACGCCGCCAATGGCAATGCGCTGCTGCTGGAAATAGCTATCCAACGCCATTTCCGCCACCTGACCCAGGATCCAGAAATTTCGAGGACGGGGATGCCTCTCATTTCCCTGCAACACGGCTTTGCGCACCTGCACCGCGCCTACCTGCGGACGGTCAAACAAAGGAATCACCCGGCGTAACAAATCCACGGGTACTTGAGCATCGGCATCAAACACCGCAATAAACTCACCTTTAACCTTAGGATAGACTTGGTTCAAAGCCCCTGATTTACCGCCGCCGGCATCGGCTGGACGGTGGACGACATGGAGCCGGGGATATTGCAGCGCCAGTTGATCCAACAGTTCCGGTGTGCGATCGGTGCTGTAATCATCAATAATCCACAGGTCGTAGCGATCGCTGGGATAGTCCAGATTACAGAGCGATCGCACCAGAGAACCCACCACTGCCTCCTCATTTTTGGCCGAGACCATCAGCGAGACATAGGGATAATCATCAGGATTTTCACTGGTCAACACCGATGGCACCGACCGAGGGCGAGCTACGATTAGGCGCAGGGTATGTAGCCCTACCAATAGGGTCAGTCCGAGAACAAACCAAATGCCCCAAGAGACCAAATGAAGCGTAATCGTCACCGCCCACACTGCTGATAGGGCGATCGCAGCTTTGGGACGACGTCCTGCCAGACCTCGTTCAAAGGATGCCTTGAGGTTGCCAGGATGAGCGTCATCAATCATAAAAGACTCCAAGGGTGCCAATGTGTCACGTTGATTCAACGGGTCAACAGGTTGAGAGGGAGGATTAGACCAGGAATTCTCCGGCATAGGGCTTGAATTACGGGATGAGTGAACAGTGCTGGACTGACGCAGAATCACACAAGAGCCAAGGGTGAATCGCCTACAGGAGGATCTTCACCCTCGATTGATTCCACAACGCCAGTCTGACAAGCGGTTGATGGGAAATCTTAGAGGATGACCCGAATCACCGTTGCCCAATTGTGTCATAGCTTACTATTGTGACCGTTACGACGAATGCCGTCGCGATCGCTGCCTCATCACCCATGAGTTCCTTTATCTATCATAAAGTTTGGTGTTGATGACCATCAGCCAAGAACGCCTAGGGAGCAAACCCTAAGGAGCAGGTCGCGAAAATAGTCGAAAATAGAGCGATCGCCCCCATTCTTTGATGGGAAACACTAGGTAGGTGAGGGGGTTAATCGTCACAATTATGGTGCGCACATCCCGCTTGGCCAGGAAAATAACCATGCGGGCCACCCATCTCGGCGACATGATCCCCACAGGATTGAGGTTACTTTTGAACGGCCCCAAGACAATTTTGCGAATGATACAGGGAGCATCCAGCCGTCGCAGGGTAATTAGATCTCCAATCAAACGTTTCGAAATTTCGTAGAGGGGACTAAAGGCGGGGCTCACCTCCGCCTCTGATGTGTTCACCCAAAGCTCCTTGGTGGCCCGGTCGGTGGAGTCATTCACCGTACTCATGAACACATTGGCCAGCCGCCATGCCGACAGAGCGTTCACCTCTAGAGACGCTTGGACGCCCTCCGGGGTGCGATCGCCATGGACGTTAAGACCGTGATTGATAATTAGAATATCGACTTGCTTGAGGCGATCGCGCAGGTGCTCCTCTTCGCCAATCTGCCAAGGCACGACCCTCATGCGATCGGTCTCAGTGAGGCGATCGGAGGTGGTGAGGGCAATGGTTTTTGCCCCTTGGCGAATGAGTTCTTGGATCAGGGCCTGCCCCATAGATCCCGATGCGCCCGTGACCGCAATCACCTTGCCTTTTAGCGATAGGCTAGTTCCCAACACTTTATCCACCACTGTCAAGTATCCCGAGAAGTAGGCGTTCCCTTGATCAAAGTGGTGCCGCCAGTGATATGTACGATTGACCGCCCACGTCGAGGGAATTTGGGTGAGGTCGCCGGGTTCGTGGGTGAGATCTGTCCACATCCCATAGCCCTGAGAACGAGCGATCGCCCCTGCCATAAAGCCTAGCGCATAGAGACTGCCTAAAAACATAGCTGGCTGATGGCTGGCCCATGCCACCAACGCTGTTACGGCAAACATCACTAGGGACTCTGGCACATCGTTGTAAAGCTGAGAGCGACGATAGACGTCAAGGTTGGCAATACTCAGATCACGACGATAGGCCCGATGATGCAACATATGAAGGGACTGGAGGGGTGGCCAGTAGTGACCAGCAACATGGTAGACATCACGAACCAGCTCCGCAAGCACAATAGAGCCAAGCCCAAGCCCAACTGGAAAGACGAGTGAAAACAGATTCATTGCAAAACGATTATGAATGCGTAATTTAACATGATGAATGAAAATCGTTAGGCAGGTGTACGCCCTAGCTAACACATCGAACCACGGCTGATAGACCCATCTCGAACCCTGCGCCTAAAACCCCAACGGCTGTCTGTTTTGAACAACAGGTTTGGAGAAGCCAGGGGACATCTAAGGTAGTTTAAAAGCCCTCCCTCTTGGAGCGGGATAGCAGGCAAGATGTCAGCAACGACAGATTGGGTGAACCCAGCTAGTAGGTCGATCGATCCCACCGCATGGCTACCTGTCTTCAAGAATCTCATGCTTAACGCCAGATGCCCATCTTTTTTCCGTCCATCTGCTGAGGAGGCCTAGCGATCGCAGAGCGCCCTCTTCCACGGTTCTGGGATCCCTAGGACATCGATAAAGCCATGGGAAACTTGGCAACCCTATGCTCTAGAGTTTCTGTAACGCTATGGATGATATTAAAAAGCCCGTGACGAGGATTGAACTCGTGACCTCACCCTTACCAAGGGTGTGCTCTACCACTGAGCCACACGGGCAACTCCTTAGCCAATCTTATGATAGCAAGTGCCTTAAGGATTGACTTAAGAAAATGCATTTTGATGTTGTGGTGGGCCGGGCTGGATTCGAACCAGCGTAGGCGTAGCCAGCGGATTTACAGTCCGCCCCCATTAACCACTCGGGCACCGACCCGCCCAATCCACAATTAAACATCGTAGCATAGGGTATTGCATTCCCCAAACAAAAATCTCTTTTTTTTTCAGATTTTTTGATCGATCTTTTGCGAAAGCTCCGCACTCTACCGAAACGGCGAGCGTCGGGAGTACGTCATGTAATGCTGTCAAACCATTGCTCTAGGGTTTGTTGGGGGGCATCGGGCTGGGCAATAATTTCCACCACTTTGTTTTTGGCGCTAGGCAGCCTCAACGCCTCCACACAGACCTCCGCTACTTGTTCGCGGGACAAGCTGCCTTCAAACAGGGTATCTGCTGCCGCCATTTGAAGGGGATCGGTGGGCGCTGTACTTTTGAGCCCACCGGGACGAACGATGGTGTAGGTTAAGCCACTGCCCTGCAGGTAGGCTTCTGCCTGTTTTTTCCATACCAAAATCAACCAAAAGATGTTCAGGGGATGCAAAAGTCGCGACACACATAGCGATGACACAAACACCATATGCTGAACCTGCTGACGCTTAGCTGCATCCACCAAGTTCTTGGTGCCTTCAAAATCCACGCGATAGGGCAGGGTTGGATCCCAACTGGGCTGGGCTCCAGTGGCGCAGAAGACCACATCACAGCCTGCGATCGCTGCATCTAAGGTTTCCGGCTGCAAAACATCGCCCACCCACTGTTCTGACCAGTCGGACAAGACAGCGGCTGCCTTTTGGCGATCGCGCACCAGCGATCGAGTAGGAATTTGACGTTGTTCGAGGGCCTTTACGATCAATTGTCCTGTGCGCCCCGTAGCGCCGGCTACAAATGCTTTCACCAAGATGTTCCTTAAAATAGAGTGTTACTCAAACGTGGTTCTGTTTTATGGTCTAGGTATGCCCTCGGGGCACCTTACCGCTGAGTCTGAGGAGACCACAAGACCTAGCCTGATCGATAGTGATCATTATTAACTGTTTTTCCGGCTAAAACCCATACCACCATCGATCGATGACGGAGAAACTACCCGGACAACATAAATGTCCAACCCGACGATCTTCGTAGAATGCCGTAGATCTAACCTCATGGGAGGAAACATCTTGTGTGAATTTCATCTATTTTTCCGTAGATCAAGCGTGTTAACGAGTAGAACACCGAAGCTATGCTAAATGTAAATCGCGTCTGATTTGCTTTGCCCCTCTCCAAATCATGGTCACCAGACGATGGATCCTACCTCAAGGCTGGGCAATCTAAGGCTAGTCGTCTTCAGAGATTCCTCATTTTGTGGAGGAGTTGAAGCAAGTGAGCTATCCTCAAGCATTGAGGGCGATCGCCCATCAGGTGTCTTGTTTAATGTCGGACTATATTGCCTATCTCTGGATCAGGTAAGCAATTAAAACAATGCTACTTTTCAAGGAACTTGAAGCTATGCAGGCCCATTCAGCAGAACACCAAGCTTTTGAGACATTCGAGACATTTGAATCTGTTATGGGTCTAGACATAGTGACTGACTCTGTTGAGCAGCCTGTAGAGTCCGCGGTGGCGGAAGCAACCCATTTTCGTGGGCAGTATGCTAACTGCATGGCTATGTATGCTGATGCTCAAACAGTTGCCGACTATCTAGACATTCACTCTGAATGGTTTCATCGCTGTGCCCACCCCATGAAAACCGATGCGCTTGGGGATAACGGCTATGCTTTAACGATTGGTCGCTTTGGTTCCTTTGGGTATGAAGTGGAACCCAAAATTGGTCTACACTTGCTGCCCCAAGATGAAGGCGTTTACCGGATTGAAACGATTCCCGTTCCCGACTACGAAGCACCGGGCTATCACGTTGATTTCCGGGCAGCGCTACAGCTTGTGGAAGCCACTTCCGAAACCGGCGCGCCTCTAACGCAGGTGGAATGGGAACTGGATCTGGACGTGGCTATCTATTTTCCTCGATTCATCCGGGCTCTACCCAAATCTCTCATCCAAGGCACCGGCGATCGCCTCCTGAACCAAATTGTCCGCCAAGTGTCCCGTCGCCTCACCCACAAAGTGCAAATGGACTTCCACCAAACTCGCGACATCCCGTTCCCTAAGGCCTCTTAGTTTTAGACTAAGACTAGGTCGATGCAGATATCGGCAAGGTCTAGGTCTTAACGATTGGTGAGATTCGAGTATGGATAGTATTGATTGGACAAGCGTCATTCCTGCAGGGCTAGCGATCGCCATTTTTGCGGGCGGATTGTTCATGCTGGTGTCTGGCGTTTGGGCATCTCGCGATCAGTAGCATCCCTATTTCCGAGGGGCGATCGCTCCAGCAACCTGGTTAACATACCGTTACCACATTCTTCGAGCACCATCGGGATCAGGTGCTCATCCTTGGGCATCCTAATCAGTAGGATGTTCTCAAGCAAGTGCCACGATGACACAGCACCCGATTATGTCACCCCAGGAACCCCACATTCCTCATCAACTCTGGGGGATGGCGATCGCGGGCTTATGTTTGAGTGGCATAGGTTTGCTGTTGCCGATCATGACACCGATCATGATGCCGTTATTGATGGTGGTTGCTGTCGGGCTATTGCTGCAGATTTATAACCAGTCTCGCAAGAACCAACAGCTTCATAAAGCACTTCATCGCTATCATCAACAACTCGCTAAGCTAGAAGCCCAACAGCCTAGGTTTCAGCCTCTGCTGGATTCTATTGCCCATGAGCAACAGCAGCGGCAAGCTCTAGAACGCGCTAGCCAGGCTGCTCAGACGAGCCTCACTGAACTTCAGCACCAACTGGATCAGCACCATCTTCAACGCCAAACGTTAGACACCCAGCTCAAGGCGGTGCAGGCGGCGTTAGTGATGACCCTTAACCAGTCCCAAGCAAGGGAAATCAAGCTCCAAGAGCTTAGGCAAGAGAACCGCATCTATGATGACCTGATTGACGAGCAAGAGCAGCGGGCCCAGCAGCTTAAAGATCACGTCACGGCCCTTGGGACAGAATGCGATCGCCTCCAGACCCAACTCACTGACGCTGAGGCTAGCATCGCAACCTTAGAGAGCGATCGCCTGCAGCTAGAGCAAACCTGTCAGGAAGCTCAGCACCAGATAGCTGATTTAGAACAGGAGCTAGAGGAAACCTGTCAGGCAGCTCAGCGCCAGATAGCTGAGCTAGAACAGGAATTAGAACCCTATCGCTTGACGCCGCCCATCTACGCTAACCGTCCTCCGCAGATGAGCAACGAGAAATTTGTCCGCCATGCCGACATCCAGCTTGCCGACTTCCCTCACCCTGAACAGCTTGCGGAACAGGCCAAGCATCATTACCATCGCCGCAGCAGTGACCCGACCCCGCGCCCCGTGACCCTGAATGGCATCGTCGATTATCTGAGACATGAATTCACCAACTACGATCGCTTGTGTGAGGAACTAGGTTCCTATAGCCGGCCGGCCCGCAATATTCTCAAAGCCAGAGTCAATGCCCAGATTTGGGAGCGTCTCTCGGAGATGCGGCTCACTCTGGATGATGTCGTCTGAAGCCTCTCAATCCAGCGACTATTCCTTGGGCGTGGCGAGGGTCAAGCGCAATCCCATGGCAATCAACCCCATACTGGCCAGCATCACCGGCGTAATCGGCTGTTGAAAAAACAGCAGGGCCAGCAGCGCGACAAAGATCGGCACGATGCTATACACCGACGTGGCCGTGCGGGTTGGGCCGATCGCTCCCACACTAAGGTTATAGAGCAAGTAGCCTATCCCCGATGCACCGATACCCATGTAGAGCACCGACCCCAGCGATGCAGGGGAGATGGCGCGCCAGGGGCCGCCTTCCCACGCTGACAACAGCAGCAGTTGCACCACCCCAAACAGCGCCGCGTAGTAGCTGATGGTGAAACCAGAGTACCGGGCTGAAAGTTTTTTGATGATCAGGGTGTAAATCGCCCAGCAAACCACCGCCGCCAGCATCAGACCATCACCTCGATTGAACGTGAGCTGCAAGATAGTGCTGATCTGTCCACGAGTGAGCAAGAACAGCACCCCAAGTACGGCCAGACCGCAGCCCAGATAGTTTTTCAGCAGCAGCCGTTCTCGGAGGGCGATCGCTGCCAAACTGCCGGTGACCACAGGACTGAAGGCATTGATGATGGCGCTGTTGGCGACCTCGGTGTAGCGCAGGCTGGAGAAGAACAGCACATGGTAGCCTACCACGCCAAAGAGACCCAGTAGGGCCATGGGCAACACATCTGCCCGCGCCAACCGTAGGGACTGGCGACCATAGTGCCGCACCAACAGACTTAAAAACACAAGGGCGATCGCATACCGCCAAAACGATGTGGTGATCGGGCCCATATCCAAGGTGGTGAATTTCCCGGCCACAAAGCTACCTGCGAACAGAGCGCTGGTCACCAAGGGTAAAAGAATTCGCCGTCTGTCTTGCCCCAAGAGTCTCTGACCCATGACTATCCCTAAATAAGCCCTCAGCTACTCTAGCAGTCGGTTTCACGGCTCGATCGATGAGTCTCCGATCGCTGCTGAATTTAGAACGTTGTCAAGATCTCATAAAAAACATTGTTTTGCAAGTTAAATTGCGGATCTAAGTTTAGAAAAGAAAACTAAAATCATTTTTAACTTTTTAAACAAAGGACAATGCTGGATTCTATCGACTATCGAGTGCTGTATCACCTGATGCGACAGGGGCGGATGACTTGGGCAGATCTGGCCGGGGTGCTATCCCTGTCGTCCCCGGCCGCTGCTGATCGCGTGCGGCGACTGGAAGAGCGCGGCGTGATTACCGGGTATGCGGCGGCGATCGCCCCTGAGCTGGTGGGGCTAGATCTGTTGGCGTTTATCTTTGTGACCCTTGAGCATCCCCGCCACTGTGAAGCATTTGTGGAGCGCATCCAGGCGATGGAAGACGTGCAGGAATGCCACCACCTCGCCGGAGAGGATGACTACATGCTGAAGGTACGCTGCCGCCACACCCGCCATCTTGAACAGGTGATTAGCCATCACATTAAAGGCATCCCCGGTGTTGTGCGCACCCGGACAGCGATCGCCCTTTCAACGATTAAAGAAACCACTCATCTTCCCTTAGATGTTGATGGAGGCACACCATGAGCGATGTTTTACTGCGGGGCATCGTCATCGGGCTGGCGATCGCTGCCCCGGTGGGCCCCATCGGCCTGCTGTGCATCCGTCGCACCTTGGCGGCGGGACGCTGGGCTGGGTTAGTATCGGGCATGGGAGCTGCGACCGCTGATGCAATCTATGGCTGTATTGCTGGATTTGGCCTAACGTTTATCTCACAGATGCTCATCGATCAAGCCATTTGGCTGCGATTGATCGGTGGTCTATTTCTCTGCTATCTCGGCATCAAAACGATCGTGACGCCTGCCGCTAGCCAAGCCGCCTCCGTAACCCATGCTGGTCTGGTGGGCATGTATGTTTCAACTCTGGCCCTGACGATCACCAACCCCCTGACTATTCTGTCTTTTGTGGGAATTTTTGCCGGTTTAGGCATGGCCACAGCGGCTCAACCGGGTCTAGAAGCCGCTCAACTCGTGTTTGGTGTCTTCCTTGGATCGGCGATGTGGTGGTTGATTTTGAGCAGTGGTGCTAATCTATTGCGAGGAAAACTGACGCAACAGTTAACCTGGATTAACCGAATCTCGGGGAGCATTTTGGTGGTGTTTGGCGTAATTGCCCTGAATCTTTAAGCGGACACCTGTAAAACAGAGAGGCTGTCCGTTCCAGTCCTGTCGTTGTTGATAGATGATTTTGCCTTGCGAATGACCCTCTCGCGCATTACGGTGACATGGTTTAGTTTGGGGCTAGCGATCGCCCTAGCTCTTTTTTTGTGGGTGCAGGGTGGGGTGCTAGGTGTCCCGAGAGCGATCGCCCAGTCCACAGAATCGGTGGAGAGTTTACAGCAAGAGCAGCAACGCCTAGAGCAAGAACGCCAGCAGGTTCAAGAAGAACGCGATCGCTTAGAAAGCCTAGAAGGATCGGCAACCCAGCGTCTTGATGGTCTCCAGTCCACCCTGCGCGCCACCACGGAACAAATTCAGTACAACGAAGAGCAGCTTCAAATTGCCAACCAGCGCTTGAGTAGCCTAGTGGCGGCCCTGGCGGCAGCAGAGGATCAGTACCAAGAACAGCAGTTTGCCACGGTGGCGCGGCTGCGCTATCTACAGCGCCAACCCAGTCAACAGGGATGGGCGCTGTTGCTGCAAAGTGAAAACCTCAACGATTTCATGACTCGGCGACGACAGTTGAAGCTGGTCTATCAGTCTGATCGCATCATCCTTGGCGATCTCAAGGTCCATGCTGATGAAATTGAGCGCCAGCGGCGTACCATTGCCCGCCAAAAAAATGAAATTGCTTTACTCACCCAAGAACTCCTAGCCCAGCGATCGGAAGTGGAAGCCCAAGCTCAAAATCAACAGGCTCTGATTAGTCGCCTCCGAGATGATCGAGAGGCCTTGGAGGAAGCTGAAGAGCAACTGTCCCGAGATTCTGCCAACATAGCGGTCTTAATTCAGCAGCGGCTGGCGGTGCCATCCGGGCGCGGCCCAGTGGTTCGCGGTACGGGGCAGTTTAGCTATCCCAATGACGGTTTTATTACAAGTTCTTTTGGGTGGCGATCGCATCCCATTCTGGGCTACGAGCGATTTCATGCCGGTGTAGATTTTGGCTCAGACTATGGCAGCACCATCCGCGCCGCCGATAGTGGCGTTGTGATTTATGCCGACTGGTATGGCGGCTATGGTCTATCGGTGATTGTGGATCATGGCGGCGGGCTCACCACGCTCTATGCCCACTCCAGCGATCTCTACGTCTCTGAAGGGCAAAGCGTGCAACGCGGGCAAGCGATCGCTGCTGTTGGGTCTACAGGTCTGTCCACTGGGCCACACCTACACTTCGAGGTGCGTGCCAATGGTGAACCGGTAGATCCGATGCAGTATCTCTAGGGCACCGTCTCACCTATTGGACACAACATTGAGATGACATGCCAAAGCCCCCCTACTGAACAGCGGGGGGCGCTCTAGATGGATTCAACGTAGTTCTTCGCTTAGGAGGCGAGGGCTACTTCCACCATCTGCTGTAATTCACCATTTTGGTAAAGTTCGATCAGGATATCTGAGCCACCCACAAACTCCCCGTTGATGTAAACCTGGGGAATGGTCGGCCAGTTTGAGAATTCTTTAATGCCTTGACGCACCTCTTGATCGGCGAGTACATCAACTGTACTAAAGGGCACGCCCAAAGAATTGAGAATTTGCACGACGTTATTGGAAAATCCACACTGGGGCATGAGTTTATTGCCCTTCATGAAGACCACAATTTTGTCTTGGTTGACCAAAGAAGAAAGTCGATCGTTGATGTCTGAAGTCATAGCGTTCTAGGAAAATGAGCCAATTGGTTCTATGGTACTCGTCTACCCATCCATCGTTGCGTTGGATTCACGAATAGTCAGTATTGATCTAACACAATAACCGCAGTGATCGGCATGGGAGTGGATGGGAGGCGATCGCCTTGCAGTCGCTATACATCTGGCCCCTTCGGTTCTAAGCCTTATAACTTGGGTCAACTATAGCCACTGCTAAGCCCTATGCTGGCTGCTGCTCTGCCCATTGTTGAGGGGTATAGGTTTTGAGGGCTAGAGCATGAATGGCCTCCGAAGACATGGCCTGTTTCACAGCTCCATACACAAGCTGGTGTTGTTGAACTAACCCTTTGCCCTCAAAGGCAGATGATACTACGATCACCTGATAATGATCTCCGCCACCCGTGAGGTCTTGCACCTGCACCTGAGCGTCAGACAGTCCGGTTTTAATCATTAATTCAACTTGATCTGGGCTAACCACTGCACGACCTCTACTTGTGTTCAAAACATCCGATACCCATCTTGTTGTAAACCCAGTTTACCTGTTGGGCTGGGTCACATGGGGGGCTAGCAACTGCAGATTGAAGATTGTATAAAGATGGTCTAAGTCGGTGGACTTCAATCAACCCTATTGTAGGGTGCTGCTAGGTGAAGCCATAACGCATCGTCCCGTAGGGCTTTAAGGGGTTATGCTGCCGCTAGCCTAGTCTACTTCAGCTAAGTTGTAGGGTGCTGCTAGGCGAAGCTGTAACGCACCATGTCCTGAGGTATTGTTGCAGGGTTCTCTTAGATGTAGCTGCAACGCACTTGAATGGAGTACGCGCTAGCCCACCCTACTGCGGCTTGTTAGATGCACAAACCCATCTTTGACCTTGACCTAGCCTAGGGAATATTCGGTGAAATGGTGGTTGAGCCACCGGATTGTTCGCGAGGGTAGGGAGAGTTGACAAACCCTAGTTCAAATAATTGTTGGTAGGCCTGTTGCCCTAGTTGGCGGGTCGGTTGTTGGCTGCGGATAATTTGAATCAGGAGCGGTACTGCGAGTTCAGGCTGGTCTTGCGCCCGATGTACCAACGCTAATTGGTAGGTGGCTTGGTCACGCATTTGGGCTGTCTCTAGGGCCTGGGCTCTGAGATCGTCTGTAATTCGGGTATCAACCCCGGAAAAGCTGGAGGCAAGCTGTTGGTAGAAGTTGGAAAGTTGGTTAAACACCTGCCGTGCGTCTTGAAGACGACTTTGAGCGGTGGTGTAATCTTGGGAGGCGACAGCGGTCTGAGCCTGCTGCATGAGGCGTTGTCCACCCGAAACACTCAAAATTGTTCCATCTTGAGCGAGGGGGCGCAGGTCATCAAAGGCGTCCGGTTGTTCTGGAAAATCTTCTAGCTCTTCTAGATCAGACGGCTCCTCAAGAGACTCATCATCTACCGTGATGGATTGAGCATACCCGCTTGTGGGGGCAAGTAAAAACACGGCAAGAGCTGCCGACAATACCACGCGACTCGCGTGCAAACGTGAGCGAACAAGTCTGAACATCATGGTGCAACTGAGTATGACTATGGGCAGTCTGAATGTGGATTTGATCTTCGCGTATCTTACCATTGCCACTCCCCTCTTTAGAGAGATGGCGTGAATGAGGGGGATGCTCTCGATCGCGTCCCCTGAGCTATGGGTTCATACCTATGCCGACAGCTTCTGGATGTAGAATCAATCGTGATCTAGTTACTCTACAGCAGACGCGCCCCTAGATCCTGACGACTGGCCTGACGACTGGCACTATCCCGTACGCTTCCTCAGACGGTTCTCAGACGGTTGGTCAACGCAGCTTTCGGCAGGTGATGATGGGTGCAAGCAGTTGATGGCTAGGCGATCGCGTCAGTAATTATCGCTTTATGCAGTCTAGTTAAGGCCTAGATGAACATTTCTAGGGTTTCTTGACGCCCTAACTCATGTGACGATGGCTATATAACCTAGTCAAAATCTAAACGGCGACCGCAGTAGAATCTGGATGGTTCACTGAGTCTTCTGACGACGCCAGACGGATCAGGTTCCGTCTGGGATCGGGTTGTCGATAGGGTATCTATGAACCGAGATGCTAGGTATCCTCATGGTTGAGGTTGCTCCATTGGCTTGAATCGCTCTTAATCATCCTTGTCAGGTAGGAGTTTGTGTATGACTGGTTTTGTAAATCAGCCGGATCGGTCGTTGGACAATCCTTTTGATCCCGCGCTGCTGGCAGATCATGAAAGTCTGATCTTGCAGCGAGGCGGGGAAGAATTAGTGCTACACAAATCCAGCGATCGCTTCACGGTGCGGGCGATGGAAGGGCGATCGCTGTCGGGGCTGTCTCGTCATCCAGCGGTGCAAATGATGCGGCCCATTGCTGGTATGGAGCTGACTGAGGTGCAGGTGGAAACTAGTCAGCTTGAGTCGGTCATGGCTTTTGCTCGCAGCTCAGACGATGTGCGCTTTGCCAGCCATGTCTATGAAATGGATGGAGTTTCCCACACACCGGCCTACCTCAGTGATGAATTAACTATCCAATTTGCGCCGGGTCTTGATTTAGCCAGTATTCAAGCGATCGCCACCAGTATGGGACTACAGCTTGTGAAACCGATCGCAGGTGCTCCTCAAGCCTTTATTTTTCACGTCACA
>DATNRH010000972.1 GCA_036703605.1 Candidatus Obscuribacterales bacterium
ACTCACAAAACCAGCTTGTCGCATCCCAGGTATATGTTGCTGCCCAAGCCACTGACCAATTCGAGCAGTTGCCGCAAACGACATTCCTAACGGCACCATAAAAAGAAGATTGATCGTTTGAAACACAATCTGATGGGCAGCTAATTCATCGGTGCCCCAAACTCCCATCAGGTAGCTAACTGCTGTAAACACACCCACTTCCAGCGCATAAGACACCCCGATGGGCACGCCTAGTTTGACCAATTGCCAAAGTATTTGAGGTTTGATTTGGTGAAGATACGAGAAGAATTGATATTTCCTAAATTGTTCGTTTCTCAAAAGGGAAAAAACCAGTGCCCCAAACATTCCCCACAGCGTTAAAACACTGGCTAAAGCCAACCCCGCTAGTTCTAATCGGGGAAACCCAAACTTGCCAAACCCCAAGGCATAGTTACCCAAGATGTTAAAGCCTGTCCCTGCAATCACGATGATCAGAATAGGACGAGCTTGAGATAACGCTGAAACCACACCTCGCAGCATGGCAAAGCCCAAAGCAGGAAACAAGCCCCACAGAATAATATCGAGATAACGTTGCGCCAACTCCACTGTGGTTGCAGTTTGCCCTAGCTGAATCAGCAGTACTTCTAGATGAGCGATCGCAATCATAATTGGAATTGTTAACAGTAACGATAGCCACACTCCTTGCCGGGTGACTTGCCCAATGCGAGTTTCATTACCAGCTCCATAGGCTTCTGCCACCAAGGGGCTGATACCCATTACAACCCCGCTGGTTGTCCATACGATTGAGAAGAAGGTAATTGAGGCTAATGCTCCAGCGGCTAAGGTTTCTTTCCCTAAATGCCCCATCATTACGGTATCGACAAAACCCGTCGCAAGTTGGGCAACTTGGGCACTGGCTAAAGGAATTGCTAGGTGTAGAAATGCTTTGAGTTCTGTACGGATGCTCAATTTATAAGTATTCAGGGTTGACATACCCAGGAAAATCTCCAGCGTTACAATCTGTAATTCATTCAGCTACAATTACAGTCTAGGGAGGCTTAAACGTCTGAACTATCAAAATCTTCTGGGATTTTCAAAATTCTGCTCTCAATTCTGCAAGGAGCAATCGTACCGATGGCAGTCTCTCATTCCTTAACCCACCAAAATCCAAAATTGCCAATAGTTTCTAGTCAAAATTTAGGTTGGGAGCAGCTTTTGGTCGAAGAATACCAGCAGTCGTCTGGTAGTACAAAGGTTAAGCCAGAAGCTGATCCGATTATTTGCTTGACTCTGACGGCTCAACCCCATCGAATTTATCAGAGTATGGGCGATTGCCATTACGTCGGACTGTATCGCCAAGGTGATCTTTGCATTACTCCAGCGAGCATCCCCAGTGGCTTCCAGGCTGAACGTGAAGATCATTACCTATCTGTTCAAATTCCCTCAGTGTTTCTTCAGCAAGTTGCTCAAGAAGCTCTCGAACTCGATCCAGATCGCGTGGAAATAGTCCCCACATTTCAGGTTCGCAACCCTCAACTGGAGCAACTGTTGCGGTTATTGCAAACCGAACTGCATCAGAATGGTCGGATGGGACGCTTATATGTTGAGTCGTTGAGCAATGCCCTAGTGGTAAATTTGCTTCAAGATCACTCAACCACTCATCTTCTTATCGCTCAGTATGAAGGTGGATTGGGCGATCGCAAGTTGCTTCAAGTCACACGCTATATTGATGATGCTTTAGACCAAGACATCAAACTTGCTGATCTTGCTCAAGTGGCTGAAATGAGCCAATCCCATTTCAGCCGTTTATTTAAACAATCGATGGGGGTGTCGCCCTATCAATATCTGTTACGACAGCGGATCGAACGAGCAAAGCAGCTCTTGAAAAAAACAAACCAATCTTTGATTGAGATTGCCCTGTCTTGCGGCTTTGATAGCCATAGTCACTTCACCAGGCAATTTCGACAATTTACAGGCGTAACTCCAAAAGCCTACCGCACGAATTAGGCGATCGCACTCCCACAAGTACCCTTCAAGCACGGCTCGGAAAATCAGCACCTCTGAGCGATCGCCCCCCGATCGCCACTGGAACTTTGCACTCTCACCAGTTGTATCAATTAACTCAACTGATGACTCAAAGCGATCGCATTGTGGGACACCTCGCAACAGTCGATCGCCTTCATGTGCATAACTTCGTGTTGGGGGCGATCGCGCATCCGGTCAGGGCGACGGATGTCGAAATCAGCCCTAGGGCAATTAAGCGAGATGTCAGCCGGGGGGGATTCATGCATACCTCCACACAACATAGGCTCGGCTAGCGAGTCCTACCTTTAGGGTAGTTCAACTCACTAGCCTGCCGCCCAATCATGCCAGGGGAATGAAATTGAATGCGTTGGGCACCGCTATTCGATCGCCAGAATCGGAGCGATTCTGGCCCCCAGAGGCTGCGCCAACGCCGCTTCCTGAAGCGGCAGTGCGGCCCGCGGTTCAACCTCACGGATACCCACCGCAGAGAAGATCAGCGTTGCGCCCATCAGCGCCATGATGGCGTTTTCGGCAAAGCTGATGATGCCCAACGGGGCTTTAGAATTGCCGCCAATGCAGGCACAGTTCAGGGCCATTTTGTCGATGTAGACGGCTTTGAACACCGACACCGCGCCGCTGACGCCTACTACCAGGGAGCCAATGCCCGTGGCCAGGGGCGCAACGCCAGACAGAAAGCCAAGGGCGATCGCGAGTTCCGCAAAGGGATACACCTTGCCGTAGGGCTTAAACCGCCGGGTAATAAGGTCGTACTTGGCAAAGCTTTCGGCAAAGGCGTTGATATCCATCAGCTTAAGCGAGGCCAGCATGGATAGGGAAATGCCCATAAAGCCGGGAATGCCCAGGGATGTGGCTAACGCTACGAGTCCGGCGGTAGAGAACAGGGCCGCGACCGGAGTGTAGGAGTAGTCAGCTTTTTCAGCCTCGACTTCGAAGTAGGCGGCCAGGTCGGTATAGCCGCCGATGCGCTGGTCGCCAAAAAAGATCTGGGGCGTCGTTGCTACATCGTGCTGGGCTTTGAAATCAGCTACGGCTTCGGGGGTGGTCAAACGCACATCTTCGAAGGCAATCCCTTTCTCGTTGAGCAGATTCACCGCTCGCAGACCCCAGGGGCATTCGTGCTCAGCGGTAGACATGCGGTAGAGGGTGACAGAGGACGGAAGCCCGCTATTGGTTTTGTGTTTGGTCGTAATTGTTGTGGTCATAGGTTCACCTTGCTAGGGCCAAAGGACATCAAAAATTCGAATAAACATACCCTAAAGTCTACAGCGAGCTATAGAGTCAATAGGTCAACTGCAAAAAAGCGAAGATTGTTTTGGCTCTTGACCCTATAGCCAGCTAAAAGGTTTAAGGTTAAAGGAGAGTCTATGGAGAGAAAACCTATGGCCGTTGTTACCGGCTTAAAAATTGGCGAAGTCTCAAAGCAGACAGGCGTTGCCGTAGGTGGCCTGCGCTATTACGAGAGTCTGGGGCTGATTCAGTCTGAGCGGGGTGAAAACAGCTATCGCTACTATCCTCCAGAAACTGTACACCAGGTACAATTCATCAAAAAAGCTCAATCTCTGGGGTTTTCCCTGGAGGACATTGGCGAGGTGCTGACGGTGCACCACCGGGGCGATGTGCCCTGCGAGTTTGTGCAATCCCTTTTGCAGGGCAAGATTCAGCAGCTCGAGGCTCAGATCCAAGAGATGGTGGCTTTTAAGACCGACCTGGAGCAATATCGCGATCGCTGGGCTGCCCATCATCCCCGCCCTCAGCCCGGAGGCATTTGCCCGCTGATCGAGACAGTGTCATTAACTCATTGAATTTCAGGGCTACGTCTATGAAACTTCCCACCTCTTCCCGCAATGCTATACGCGAACTTGACCGGGTCGTAGCTAAAGTCATCAAAACTGTTGAGTCTGCCCAAACCGTCGAAAAAGAGACCTTTGAGCGTCTGCTGGATGGCATTATTCTTCAGGTTGCCAGAAATCGTCGGTTAGATATCAGTCAGGTGGCTTTGGTAACTGATCAAGTAATTGCAGATATGCCCCAGGAATATGGTCAGCTTGCCGATGAGCTAAAAAGTTGGGAAACGCTGACTGCCTTTTTGTACTTGAAATACCAGCAAGTGTTGGGAATTGATACCTCAATGTTTGAGCGCTAAATCCAAGCGTGAGGATTTAGGATGTCTGTTATCTAGGGCATTTGCCCGATTTCCCAGAACAAATCTATCGCACGTATGACGGTGGCTACGAAAAAGCAGCTAGCAATGGTAAGAAAGTTTCCAGCTTTTTCTTGAGGAAGACGGACTACCATTGCCCAACCTAATTCTTTCGCAGCATAATTGGTTCAGTGACCGAGTAACCCGAGAAAGTATTGGGTTTGAGGTGCGATCGCTAACTTGTATCATGGCGTGAGCCTGACCACCTGATAACGTTCCGGTTGAGCGGTTGCCAGACATCTTTGCATCAGCACCGGAGACTTTCGGCTCCGCTCCGACCGGCTTGTTATGCTGCGGCTTTACTCACCACGCTACTGTTTGCATACTCTCCACTTCTTGAAAATGAGCGGCGCGAGTTATCAAAGTCAGATCATGCTGCAGAGCAAGCACTGCCATCCAGACACCATAGCTCAGGCCATGGACGGCCTTTTTGGTAATCGTTCTAAAGGCTAGAACCCTCATTCTTCGACTGATTAACCGCTGTGCCCTGATTGCCCCCTAAGTAAGAACCAATAACTTTTATTGCACTAGATGAAGTTCCGCCACTAGAGTTCTATCCAGGGGCATCCTAAGGATAGATACGCATCAACCTATGACCGATTGAAGGTCAAACAAATGCTTTTACCATTGAGCAGGTGATGTTATGACGACAACCTATCAAACTGAAAGTCCAGACGTTGATATGGGCTTCACCGCGGAACGTTTTCCGCTAGGTCTCCACATGTGCTACGTCTTCAACAATGATGATGAGCGGCATGAGGTGATGTCCCGCTTCATCAACAAGGGATTGGATGCCGACGAGTTTGTGGGCTACTTTGCTGATGTAGATACCCATGACATGGTTGATGATTATCTGGCGGACATGGGAATTCGGGTTCCAGACACCGCCCAGCGGCCAAATACCCTCTTTCAACGGGCACGAGACGTCTACTGCCCGGACAATCACTTCAGCCCAGAGCACATGTTGAGGCAATTGCGGGCTCTGCACGCCAAGTGCCATGCTGATTGCCACCACGAGCTGCGGGTGACGGGGGAAATGTCGTGGGCATTGTTGCCTGACGTTACCGGGGCGGAACGGTTGATCGAATACGAAGCCCGCACCAATCTTTTGTTCGAGACCCATCCGCTGACGGCCATTTGCCAGTACGATGCCACCAAGTTTGACGGAGCCACGATCTTTAAAGTTTTGAAAGTTCACCCGGTGATGGTGGTGCGAGGACAGATTGTCCGTAACCCCTACTACGTGCCCGCCAGAGAATACCTTGCCAGTCAAGGGTTACCGATAGAAGCGTAAATCTCATGAATGCCCCCTCAATTCGTCCAGAGGTTTTAGGGCGCTTGCTGGTGATTCCTAGTCTGCTGGATGTGCTCTCGGACATCGGTGCGATCGCCCTGTTTCTGCAAAGTGCTCTGCAGGAAGTACCTGGCATCAGCGATCTGGCCATCGACATTGAGGGGGTATGCTATCCGGCCAGCCTAGCGGATGCTCCCCCTTCGGTTTCTCAAACTCTTCTGCATCCAACCCGTTCCCCCCCGCCCCAGGTCGATAGCCCTTCCCCCCGTCGCCACATTCGGTTGGCGACCAATCGTCAGCACTACGGCGACCTGATCCTGGTGATTGATGATCTCGATCAGTTCATCCTGTACGAGCCCTATGTTCGCAATATCGCCAACATTGTCGCCACGGTGTTGGAGAATCGGGCGTTCATGCATGACTTGCAAACCACTAATAACCGCCTGACGGAAGTCTTAAACCACCTTGAGCAGCGAGTTGAGGAACGCACCAGCCTGTTGAGGGCCGAAATTGCCCGGCGGGAGGTTCTGGAAACGGCATTAAGAGCCAGTGAAGAAAAATATCGCAACCTGCTGACCACCACCTCCGAGGGCTTCTGGCTGTTAGATGCCGAGATGAACTTGAGTGAAGTGAATCAAGCCCTCTGCACCATGCTGGGCTACACCCAGGCAGAATTGCTGGCTAAATCCCTGGTAGACCTGGTGGATGAAGCCGATCGCTCGATGTTTATGGAGAAAATAGCGCACGTTCCGGTAACCGACCATCGCCACTACGAACTGGTGCTGATCACCCGCCTGGGGACCAAACTTCACACCAGCGTGCATGCCACCACCCTCCGGAACAACCGGGGAGAGGTGCAGGGAGCCTTTGCCTTTATCACCGACATTACCGAGCGCAAACGGGCAGATGCAAAGCTGCAGTTGGCCGCTACGGTGTTTTCCCATGCTCGGGAAGGCATCTTTATCACCGATGTCCAGGGCACCATTCTGGATGTAAATGACGCCTTCAGCCAGATCACCGGCTATTCTCGCCAAGAAGCCATTGGCCAAAATCCCCGCATCCTCAAGTCGGGCTGCCAGCCCCCCGAGTTCTATGCCGACATGTGGCAGGCGCTGCTGGGAGAGGGCAATTGGTGCGGTGAAATTTGGAACCGCTGCAAAAACGGAGAAGGGTTTGCGGCTCTGCTCACCCTCAGCACCGTGCGCGATGGACAGGGCCATCCTCAGTATTTCGTGGCCCTCTTTTCCAACATTACCGCCTTGAAAGAACACCAGCAGCGGATGGAACATCTGGCGTATTACGATGGACTCACCCACCTGCCCAATCGCATGCTGCTGGGCGATCGCCTGCATCAGGCCATGGCCCAAGTCGAGCGGTTAGGACAGCAACTGGCCCTGGTTTACCTCGATCTGGACGGCTTTAAGGCGATTAACGACACCTATGGCCATGAAGCTGGTGACCAGTTGCTGGTGACCGTTGCCCATCGCCTAAAACAAGCCCTGCGCGAAGGAGACACCATTGCCCGTTTGGGGGGTGATGAGTTTGTTGCGGTGCTGCTCAATTGCAACCAAGGCAAGGCCAGTTTTCAGCGTCTGCTGGAGGCAGCCTCCCAACCCGTGCAGTTAAACGAATGGGTAGTACAGGTTTCAGCCAGTCTGGGAGTGACTTTTTATCCTCAGGCAAACGTCGTGGATTTTGAGCAGCTCCTAAACCAAGCTGATCAGGCTATGTACCAGGCTAAACTCACTGGCAAAAACCGTTACTACATCTTCAACCAAGATGGCGTGGACATTGCTGCCCATCTTCCACAAATCTCTGCCCCCGGATCTTAGGCTAACGACTAATGGTTAGACCAAGGCTTTCCCACCTAACTTTGAATACTGGCAAATAAGCTTTCGGCGGCACCTTCGTCAGCATCCGGCGGTCCCAAAACTGCACACAGAACTCATAATTACAAAGCCGCCGAGGAACCAGAGTGGAAGCAATCCAAGAAGTCCGAAAATAGCTGACCCTGCTGCGGGGACGTTAGCGAGTCGTACGCACCCGATCAATGATGCTACGTAAATAAGTGGTGTCACTCCCAAAATCACTAACACGGAATCTTCCAGCTCATGGACGAGCGGAGTGCTGAAGACAAGCACGATAAGTAGCATCAACGAAAAGAGTGCGACACCAAGACTAAACAGCGTGGCAGGTATTGCTCTGATCGACTTTCCCCAGTACAACCATGCGAAACCAACCGCAGCCAAACCAATGCCTGGTATTGCTGCTTGAGTGATTAGCGATGTAGAGACGTTCCCGCTCATGCTTGTGCCTCCTAACGATGAAGTTGTGCGGCGGCAGACAGCATCGAACACCCACCGATCGCCCCTGTCAGTCCGTTGCAGCGACGTGTTAGCCTACACGCTCTGGCCGATCGCCCCCACAACCCCTTCTGGGACACCCAACTCCCACCAACACGCCCATTGTAAGCACCCTCTCACTCAACACAGACCATCCTTCGGGACTTTTAAGCTTTTTGCAAAACCTGGATGAACTAGACCTTCTTGGCTGGGGGCGATCGCTCTCCCCAACCTAACGACCGAAAATGTACTGGCAAGCAAGCTCTCTATCTGACTGATAAAAGGGCGATCGCGTAAGGATGTGCGAACTCATGGGCATGGTGGGGACTAACATCACCCACCGCAGACAACCAAGGAATTTACGACCATGGTGCGTTCCCAAAAATCTATCCGTGAGGTGGTAGGAGTTGCAGTAGGGAACGCACCCTACAAGTTCAGCGATCGCACTGTCGTGCTAAGAAGCGCTTGCGCTCTGAGTAATCATATACTCAATAGCTTGTGGGTTATCAATCCGCTTGGAAGCCTGAATAATTTCAATGCCAACGACATTTCTGCTAGCGTCAAAGTCTAGGATAATGCCAGGGGTTTCTTCATCGCTTTCTTCAATCTCTACATCTTTGAGGGTAATCCGAATCACATCTACGTCAGGGTCATATTTGA
>DATNRH010000973.1 GCA_036703605.1 Candidatus Obscuribacterales bacterium
AGGGCGTATAATGAAAAGAACTATACGCAAGCATTTCGAAAGGTAACAGGTTAAATGCGAGTTGCGATCGCCGGAGCTGGGTTAGCGGGGCTTTCTTGTGCCAAGTATCTTGTCGATGCTGGGCACACCCCCATTGTGTACGAGCGTCGAGATGTTTTAGGTGGCAAAGTTGCTGCCTGGAAAGATGAAGATGGCGACTGGTATGAAACCGGTCTGCACATTTTCTTCGGCGCATATCCCAATATGCTGCAATTAATGGGCGAGCTGGGCATTGAAGACCGGCTCCAGTGGAAAGAGCACAGCATGATCATGAACCAGCCGGATAATCCCGGTGTGTATTCACGATTTGACTTTCCCGATATCCCTGCCCCCTGGAATGGCATTGTTGCAATCCTCAGAAACAACAACATGCTCACCTGGGAAGAAAAAATCAAGTTTGGCCTAGGGCTGATCCCGGTCATGCTGCGTGGGCAGGCCTACGTTGAGGAAATGGATGAGTATTCTTGGACGCAGTGGCTGCAAAAGCACGGTATTCCTGAACGGGTGAATGATGAAATCTTCATCGCCATGGCCAAATCCCTCAACTTCATTGGCCCCGATGAAATTTCCTCCACGATTATCTTGACGGCCATGAACCGCTTCCTGCAGGAGCGGTACGGTTCCAAAATGGCCTTCCTCGACGGTGCGCCGCCCGAGCGCCTCTGCCAACCCGTTGTAGACTATGTCACCGAGCGGGGCGGAGAAGTTCACCTGAATGCCCCGCTCAAAGAAATTTTGCTGAATGATGACGGCAGCGTCCGCGGCTTTTTGTTGCGTGGTCTAGACGGCGAGAGCGATCGCACTGTAACCGCTGATGCCTACGTCTCCGCTATGCCCGTCGATCCCCTCAAGGTGATGCTGCCCGAACCCTGGCGACAACTGGATTTCTTCCAGCGCTTAGATGGTCTAGAAGGTGTGCCGGTTATCAACATCCACCTTTGGTTTGATCGTAAGCTTACGGATATTGATCATCTGCTCTTCTCGCGATCGCCCCTGCTCAGTGTGTATGCTGACATGAGCAACACCTGTCGTGAGTATGCTAACCCCGATCGCTCTATGCTGGAGTTGGTGTTAGCACCCGCCAAGGATTGGATTACTCGACCTGATGAAGACATTGTGGCGGCCACTCTGCAAGAATTACAAAAGTTGTTTCCTGACCATCTAACAGGCGACAATGCAGCTAAGCTCTTGAAATCAAAGGTGGTCAAGACTCCCCGTTCAGTCTACAAAGCCACGCCGGGGCGTCAACCGTTTCGCCCAAGTCAAGTCACCCCCATTTCTAACTTCTATCTGACCGGCGACTTCACGATGCAGCGCTATTTGGCCAGTATGGAAGGGGCCGTACTTTCTGGTAAGCTTACGGCGCAGACCATTGATCATCGAACCCAATCCGAGCCATTGCCCACACCTACGCCCGTAACTGGAAGTGTTCCAGTTTCCTAGTTGTTTGGTGCAATATCCATGACTGTTCTGGCCCTTATAAGACTCCAAACGAATGGCTGATAGTCTGAAAGTGAACCCCCCAGCCTGCAATGTAATGCTGCAACTGCCTGAATCCCCGCGCATCACAACTGCTTCCCTTGCCGATTCCTACGAATACTGTCGTCAAATTACCGCTGAGTATTCCAAGACTTTCTATATGGGCACATTGCTCATGGCGGAAGAAAAACGGCGGGCGATTTGGGCGGTGTATGTGTGGTGTCGGCGAACGGATGAGCTAGTGGATGGCCCCCAGGCTGCCGCTACCACCGATGCGACCCTCGATCGCTGGGAGGAAGAATTGGAATCTATCTTTGCAGGACATCCGGTTCATCCCTCGGATGTGGCGATGGTGGATACCTTAGAGCGATTCCCGATGGACATTCAACCCTTCCGCGATATGATTGCGGGACAGCGAATGGATTTATATCGCAACCGCTACGAGACCTTTAACGACCTGTACCTCTACTGTTACCGGGTTGCGGGTACGGTGGGGTTGATGTCCTCAGCGGTTATGGGCGTTGATGAAGCCCAAGATGTTGCGCCTTGGCACCAAGAATCTGACCACTCTCCCCAGCAAGAAGCGATCGCCCTCGGCATTGCTAATCAACTCACCAACATTTTGCGAGATGTGGGGGAAGATGCGCGTCGTGGACGCATTTACCTACCCCTCGAAGATCTGGCGCTGTTTGACTACACCGAGCGTGATTTGCTGAATGGGGTGGTGGATGACCGCTGGCAGGCTCTGATGCAGTATCAGATTCAGCGGGCACGCAACTATTACACCCAAGCCGAACGCGGGATTAGCCGACTTAGCCCCGATGCCCGATGGCCCGTGTGGTCGGCGCTCATCCTTTATCGCCAAATCCTCGATGTGATCGAAAAAAATAACTATGACGTGTTCCGGCAGCGTGCCTACGTGCCGCGCCTACGGAAACTTCTATGTTTACCGATTGCTAAGCTCTATGCCGAAGTTCGGTAGAGCTGCTTAAGATTGCGGTGCAGACGGCAAATGAAGCGGCAGGGCTGGAGCAGCGATCGCTCGTTTCGGATGCCGTAGCCTTAGGACAACACCCGTTCCCATCAGCGCCACCCCCAAGACCAGCAGGGGCAGGTGCAGTGTTACACTGCCTAGCACCGCATCGACAGAGCCAGCAATGAGCAGGAAGCGAGACGGGCGATCGTGTCGCCGGGCAATCATCTGAGATCGGATGTTCTTAAGTACCATGCGTGGGATGTGGTGAGTGAAAACTCATGGCGATCAGGGTGACGGTAAGCCGTCATCTCTAATCTAGCGAACTCTAGCAAGCCATGGGGCCTTGGAATCCATAGGGCAGACTATACGTGCCGAGTGCGGTTAGGTAATGTCCAGCACAGTAACGGACACAACACGATGGCGGAGATCGACACAATGACAACGATCCACAGCCCGGCAGCTAGATCGGCGGTTTGAGTGAGGTCAGTGGCAAAAGAAAACATGGCTTTTGTATCAATAACTACTGCTTATACTTTTATTTTACCCATCTCGATAGGACTATCCGACTATTCGAGATATTTTGTTGACAAATAGCCATCGTTATAGTTCGTCGATTGGGAGATGGGGGGCAAGAGCAGGAATATCCAGCTCTAGAAATTGATCCAACGACGAGTAGACCCAATACAGAAAGGTTTGAGAATCTTGAATGGTTTTTTGAAATCCGAGAGCTTGGGCTAGGGCCTCATGGCTGGGATGGATAGGAATGGTGTGGATATCGCATAGGTTGGGGAAGTCGGTGCGCATGGCTGCCAGGATCTGTTGGGAATCTTGCAGGAACTGGGCTGCGACGGGCTGCGTCACATAGGGCTTATCAACGTACCAACTGCGGACAAATACTGACCAGCAGGTGTCGTCTCCGGGGTGGGCGATCGCTATGGGGTCAGCATCGGGATGGTCAGACTGGTGGATTTTAGATAAATGGAGGCTTTGGCGAGGGGGTTGAAAAAAGCGTTCCTCCGACATGCGAGACACCGGAAACATAATGTAAAAGCCCACTGGGTTGTGGTTGTCTGTCCGTCTCAGCACCCGCATTCCCTTGGGATACAGACTGGCCCAATGACGAAGCTGGCGGGCAATCTGATGGGCAACGGCATTGGTATTCGCCGTTAGCCAGTTGTACTGTTTCGCTAAGAAGGCGGCGACCAAAATGGCATCTCGGCGGGGATTAAATTGATCTGGATAGAGGGCAACATTGGTTGCAGGTGGCGGCACAAGCAGATCGGTTACTGCCCGCACTTTTAAGAGGGTGGTGTGGCCATCAAAGGTTTTGTCCAGCAGTCCTAGGGCAACTAGGCGATCGATCATCAGTCCAGCAGCGCGATCGCTTCCCCGTTCACCGTGGGCATAGAAGACCTCTGCGGCTTCTCGATGGGTGCAGGCGATCGCATCTGAAAGGGGGATGAGCGTATGGATAGGCGTCTGTAAGCGTTCGGCTTGATGGAGATGCTTGAGCATCAAATATACCCACAGCCGAATAAAGCAGGTTGCTCGACGGGCCGTGAGACCTTTGAGGTGACGTAAATGGTCGATATAGGCTTGCTGGTGGGCCTGGGCAAACCAGTCTTCGAGTGACGCAGGATGAAGAGGGGGCATAGCTTTAGTAGAATGCTGGGTTTGAACAACAAAGCTATAGCTGTAGCCAGTTTGGGTGAGACATGTGCGAGATCAACGTGCAAACCCTTACTTGCACGTTTCCAGGGTTGCTGGATGTCCTACCCATAGCACTATGGCTATAGATGCCACACCCGTGTTGCTAAGCAGCAAGACAAGCAGGCTTGAAGATGGGGATCATCTCAAGTCTTCCCGTTTTTAAGCCAATTCGTAGCTCTTGACGATCCATAGCCCCTGATGATTACTGAGTACTTCACCTAAACTTCACGTCACTTCGGATAGGTTCACGGAGCTACATCACCTATCAGCCACCCTCACGGCTGTTGGAGCGCGATCGCCTGCCTCATGGCAGCTTCACAAAGACCCGATGCATACTCAGTAGCATCACTGAAAAGGTATGGGTGCATTCCTCAGCGCTTCGGGGATCAACTCTGTTGCCAGAGTCGGTTCTTGATGGCGATCGTCCCATGGATAGCTAGAGCCACCTGAGTTAGAACCCAGCGATCTGGCGTGCTCACATCGGTACGACGTCCAGATCTCGAACCACCACTTAACCCATGGAGCAACGCATCCTGTTCGGAGAGCATCCATAAAGCCCCCTTTTCGTTTGCACTGGACTATCTGTCGAGAGGAGACGAATTGTGCTAGCTGTTCTCAATACCCCCTTGTTACGGTCACAGCCATCTAGTCATCCCCAAGCGGTTCAACCAGAACGCGCCGAGCGATCGCCCCATCGCCAGGATCTGGATGATCTCGCTTTTTTCCAAGCCGTCCTAGAAGGATTTATGGATGGCGTTGTTTTGGTCACCAGCACCGGCAAGGTGTTGCACACCAACCGAGCGGCCCAGCGCCTTTTTCAGCAAGCCTCTAGTTCAACTCACACCGAGAATCCTGGCCTACCGCCCTGCATCTGGCACCTTTGCCAATGGGCAATTGACTACCGCAAGGACTATCCCCAAGATGAGCAGCATTTAATTCTAGAAGCGGAAGTTTCGTTGAATGAGCAGGTGAATGTCCGGGTGCGGGTGCGCTGGCTCAGCAATCTGCTCCACCACGATGCCTGTCTTTTGGTGACCCTAGAAGATTTGACCCAAGTGGCTCAACAATTGGCGATCGCTGCCATGCATCAGTATGGTTTAACGTTTCGGGAAGCTGAAGTTTGGCAGTGCCGCCTGCAAGGATATTCCTACCAACAGATAGCCCAAAAGCTTCATATTTCGGAAAATACCGTGAAGAAACATATCAAAAATATTCTGTCTAAGCGGCGATCGGTACAGCCCGACTAGTAGCGCAAGACAGAAGAACGAAGACAGAAAAGCGAAAAGGAATTCCAGGGCAAGCAATGTTTCCCGCCTCAGCAACTAGGCGGGTTACGTCTGCCTAGGAGTCCTAGCCTGAAATCTCGAAGAGATCACCTAGGATCACCTGATCACCCTGGGCTTGTCGAAGGGTGATCCTAGGGCTTCGACCGACTCGGTTCCAACGGTGGTGCTTGAAGTCCGAAGACGTGTGCGCGTCTACTCGAGGATCTGTCCCTACTCCACCGCGTAGCGTTTCAGATCATCCAAAGAAACATGCTCTAGGGCAGAGGCATGGGTTGAAGCTAGGACCACCGGAGGAGCCACGCCGTCATCGAGAGCTTCCTTCCAACGGGAGGCACATAAGCACCAGCGATCGCCCGGCTTCAGTCCTGGAAAGCTAAACATAGGGCGGGGTGTACTTAGGTCATTGCCTTGGGCTTGGGTGTAGTTCAAAAACTCCGCTGTCATCTGAGCACAGACCACATGGGCACCAAAATCACCCCCACCGGTATTGCAGTAGCCATCCCGATAAAATCCCGTGACTGGGTCGGTGCAGCAAGCTGCTAGGGGATTACCCAACACATTCATTGCCTCAGCCATCATACTCTCCATACATAATAGGGGGTCAACGGGCAGGCGATGGTCTCAACCGCGATCGCCCCACCCGCCCACCACTGACCAGTATCGGCTAACGCTTGCGGGAAAAAATACCCAAAAGACCATTTCGTTTCTGCTGGGGTTCCGTGGGCTTGGGTGCAGGCTGGGCACCATTGACCGTCAGGTTGACTTGCTCCGCGTATTTTAGCGCTAGGGGATTTTCAGGATCGAGCTTCAGGGCCTGGCGAAAATGTACTTTGGCCATGCCCTGGAGGTTTTGCACCAGGTACACCCGAGCCAAGACGGCATGATATTGACTATGCTCTGGCTCTAGGCGAATGGCATCCCGTAGTTCTTGCACCGCCATCGACCAGTTTTTCTTCTTAATATATTCCTGGGCTCGATGATAGTGCCGCTGGGCGTAGCTCAGTTCTGGCTGGCGCTCTTCTGTGGGAATGCTGGCAAATTGAATTGGCTGCGCTTCTTTTTTCGGCACAATGCCGCTGCGCTTTTCCCGCAGGAGCGGCTCACCCATTTTCAGTTGCAAGTACACCAGATTTAGCTCGCCCAGCTGTAAGGTGGTGGCTTCAAACTGATCGAGCGCCTGATATTGATGGTCAGTCAGAGAGGCGATCGCTTCTTCATAAAAGGTTTCTAGCGAATGAGACGGCACGGTGAGCAACCGCTTAGCCAAGCTACCTTGGGGCGCGATCGGAGCATCTTTGGCAGCCCGGCGCACCCGGAAACGCAGCGTTGCCATCACTTCGGCTCGCCCGCTGTCTTGCTTCAGTTTTTGATAGGCAGGATTCACCAGCCGAGCTAGGATTTGTCCGGCTAAACTCTTGGTGGCGTCCTCAGTTGCCTGATAGACATCGGGATGGAGCTGTTTGGCTACAACACGATACCGTTTCAATACCCGGCGATCATCAGCTGATACAGACAGTCCTAAGACGGCATAGGGGTCGGACAGTGTTTTGAGCCATTCACTAGAAAAAGAGTTCTGAGCCATGGGAGCCGTGGAGGATAAAGTCGATGGTACTGCTGGCTGGGTTGGTCTGCAGCAGCGGGACGACGGAATGAGACGGTCTGCGCCTAGATTCCTGGTTAATAGTTAGGGGAGCGATCGCGTAGAAATGACGGTCACTCGCTGGACGGTTGCATCAGCACCTGTAGAGTTCGCATGGTACAGAGGTTGATGATCAACTCTAAAAATCCATCGTTTCACATAGCCCACATCAAATGGCAGCTATAGACTCCAGTTCTTCCTCCATCATCCCTCAAAACTTTGGTATTGGGCATGAAC
Source organism: Candidatus Obscuribacterales bacterium (assembly GCA_036703605.1). NCBI lineage: Bacteria > Bacillati > Candidatus Melainabacteria > Candidatus Obscuribacterales > Candidatus Obscuribacterales bacterium. Next base: position 7,367 of record DATNRH010000973.1, read on the forward strand.
CCAGAGCCATGGGATAAACATTGACGTGGATCGCAATTAACGGGACGAAGGTTCTCAACGGTTACATCTCCTACGGATCATGGGGCACTGGCAGGAGGTTTACTCCTGGGAAATCCCAACCATGGAGTAGACCTGTGAGTATGAGTCCTATGTAAATATACAGGAGGGTTTTGGATACATCGGGGTAACACTATGGGGAAAGCTGGAATAGTTTGAAGAATTAACACCACCTAGCCTTCAGTCCTATGCAACCAGGAATGTCGTCATCATGCAAGGGTATGGGGTGGTCTTTTGGTGGTACTGCTGCAGATGACGTTGATTCCTGTGGTGCGAGGCTATCGAGATCTAGGGCTTACGGGTCAGTTTACTGCCGTCTGGTTGACCCATACCGACTACGGTCTACCTCTCAGCATCTACCTTCTGCGCAATGATATCGGCAGCCTGCTCTGCAAAGTTCTGGACACCGCTGCCATAGATGGCGCCAGCCACTGCCGTCTTTCAGTGCTTCTGGGTATGGAAGATTTTTGGGTAGCGCTGGTATATCTGGGGGTGGCCAATGAGGTTGCTCCGGTGACCGTGCAGCTCAGTTGCCTAGTCGGATCTCGCGGACAAGATTGGCATCTGTTGACTGCTGGCGCATTTGTTACCATGGTGGTGCCGTAGGGGGCTTTTTCGTCCTCCAGCGTCAGTTTGCCCGAGGCATTCTTGCCGGGTCGCTCAAGGGGTAAGCCGAAAATACTGATGCTGTCTACTCCCCCCCCTCACGCTGCTCTGGAAACGGGAGGGGGGGTATTGAGTCAGCCAGTTAGGGACTCTGGAGGCGATCGCCTGCAAGGACGGCCAGCGGTGCAAAATGAAGTATTTTAAGAATCGGGGGCTATGGATCAGATGGGTATACCCAAAGCATCTAGCGTCGAGGATGTGCCATACCCAACCGCATCGTAGGAATAACTGAGATATACTCCCATCATTGAATGTGGCGGTTTATGGAGATTCAGTTCGCTCGATCAGACCTGGATATTGCCCAGTGCTTCCCGATCATGGTGCAGTTACGACCGCACCTAGACCCAGCGGAATTCGTCAGCCAAGTGCAGCGTCAGCAACAGGTTGGCTACCACTTGGTGTACTTAGATGTGGATGCAGCCGTGCAGGCGATCGCCGGATTCCGCATTGTGGAAACCCTTGCCAACGGTAAGGTGCTTTATATTGATGACCTTGTCACTGATGGTGGCGCCCAAGGCAACGGTTATGGCAAAGCACTAATCGATTGGCTGCTTGACTATGCGCGATCAAAGGACTGCGCATCGATTCATCTAGACAGTGGTGTGCAGCGCTCCGGGGCTCATCGCTTCTACTTTGGGCGAGGCATGACGATTACAGCGTTTCACTTTGGTATGAAACTTGACCCTGATCTCTAATCACCGTTGCTGGGAAAAGGTACTCTAATACTTTGTAGCTATGAATACGTTTTTTGAGTACATCCCTGCGTACAGTTTGGGTACTTCATCAGCGTTATCATACCGAGCCCGAAACCATGGTTGGAACAGAACAGGCTCAAGCCGAGCATCTGGCAGCCCAGGCTGCGATCGCCGCCGCTGCGAGGGGCGTCACCTTGCGATCGGTTACCAAGCAATACGGAGCTGTCACGGCGGTTGAAAATATCAACTTAGACATTGCGGCGGGCTCTTACTGTTGTCTGCTGGGTCCGAGCGGCTGCGGTAAAACGACGACGCTGCGGATGATTGCCGGTCATGAGGAGATTAGCAGCGGTGATGTGTTCATTGGCGATCAGCGGGTAAATGGCCTGCCTGCCGCTCAGCGCAATACCGCTATGGTGTTTCAAAACTACGCTTTGTTCCCCCATAAAACGGTGTGGAAAAACGTGGAGTTTGGCCTAAAAATGCGGGGAATTCCTGCCCAAGAGCGGGCGGAGCGGGTAGATGAAATGCTGGAAATTGTGGGACTAGAGCGGTTTGCTGACCGCCGTCCCAACATGCTCAGCGGTGGGCAACAGCAGCGGGTGGCTTTAGCGCGGGCCCTAGTGACCCGTCCCCAAGTTTTGCTGCTTGACGAACCCCTAAGTGCTCTAGATGAAAGCCTGCGGGTGAAGACACGGGGAGAATTACGCAAGCTGCAAAAGCAGTTTGGTATGACCTTTATCCAGGTTACCCATGCCCAGGATGAAGCCTTTTCTCTGTCGGATCAGATCGTGGTCATGGATCACGGGCACATTGATCAGATCGGCACTCCCAGTGCCATTTTTGAAGAACCGGCATCTCGATTTGTGGCTCAGTTCGTCGGCGACAATAACCTGTTTGACGGCCGGATTTTGCAGGGTGCCGATCAAAACCTGATGGCTCAAATTGAGGTGGATGGCTTGGGTGTCTTTGTAGGCAAGGGCAGTAGCGCTAGCATCGGCATGGCGGCTACCTGCTGTGTACGCAGTGATCGCCTCCTGCTCACCCCAGCCGATGGCACCCTGCCGGCCGACTACCTGAACCAGGTGATGGCGCGGATTACTTCCATTGAGTTCACGGGCTACATTACGCGCGTGTCCCTCATGGTAGAACAGACGGAAACCGAAATTCTTTATAAAGCTCGAACAACCGATTGGCAGACCCTCGCCCTAGATGAGGGAGAGCAGGTCAGGCTTTCATGGATGCCGGAGCATTGTAGTATTCTGCTGAGTTAACATCGCGGACGTTCAACCTGCGATCGCCCCCTCACCAGACTTGATGCGTCTCAAGCGATCGCCTCCTCGCGCTTAGTACCACCTCATAGCTCAATTTAATTACGAGACCTAAGATGACTAAAATTACCCGTCGCAAACTCATTCAAACTGGTCTAGCTGCCGGTGCCTTTGCGGCCACCACCCGTTGCGCCCAGAACCCAGCTCCCCTTGGCACCCCCAATAATCCGGCCCAGGGGCCCGAGGTCAATACTAATCAAATTGCGGATGTCACCCTGCGAATGATTGGCACCGGGGTATCGCAAATTAATGAAATTAAAGAGAAAGCCGAAGAAGATCTAGGGTTCAAGCTAGAACTGCGCGCCCTGAGTACCGAAGAAAATAACCAGATTGCTATTACCCAGCCCGATCAGTACGACATTTTTGACGGAGAATATTTCAGCCTGCCCTTGGTCGTACCGTCGGGGAATCTACAGCCCGTAGACATCAGCCGGATTACCGACTTCGATAAAATTGTTCCTATCTTTACCACCGGATCGCTTTACGATGGCGCGCCGGTGAACACCTCCCAGGGCACCTCGCCGATCCGGGTCATGTATGTGCAGGGCGAAGACTCTAGCGAATTTGCCACCGAAGCCACCGGCTGGGCGACCCTCATCCCCTTCCAATACAACGCTGACACCCTTGGCTACCGTCCCGACTTGGTCGGTCGCACCATCGAGAGCTGGGCGGAACTCTTTAACGATGAATTCCAAGGCAAGACGTCCATTCTTGACATTCCCTCCATTGGCATCATTGATGCAGCTATGGTTGCTGAAGCCATGGGTATCATGGAGTTTGCCGATAAAGGCAATATGACCCGCGAAGAGCTGGATCAAATCACCAATATTTTGATTGAACGTAAGCGAGCTGGTCAGTTTCGTGCTTTCTGGAAGACCTTTGATGAATCGGTCAACTTTATGTCCTCCGGTGAGGTGGTGCTGCAGTCTATGTGGTCACCTGCGGTGACGGCGGTAAAATCTCAAGGTATCGAATGTATCTATGCGCCGCTCAAAGAAGGCTATCGCGGCTGGGGTGGCGGTATTGGTCTATCCCGCAATCTGTCAGGCATTCAGCGTGATGCCGCTTACGAATACATTAACTGGATGCTAGAAGGTTGGGTAGGAGCCTTCTTGGGCCGCCAAGGCTATTACAGCGCTGCTCCTGAAAATGCTCGGAAATACATGTCTGAGGCGGAATGGGCTTTCTGGTATGAAGGTCAAGCCGCTAGCGAAGACATGGTGGATCCCTTCGGCAAGACCTTAGAAAAAGCTGGAGCCGTGCGCGATGGTGGCTCTTTTGAGGAACGGATGGGCAATGTTGTAGTCTGGAATTCGGTGATGGATGAGCAGGTCTACTTGGTGCAAAAGTGGAATGAGTTCATCGCTGCTTAAGGTATGAACTAAGTTAGCTTAGGGCTGCCACTTCTATGCCGGGGCATGGCCTGGACCATGCCCTCTGTTGCCAAACATCCTTTCATAGCGAGACGCCGCAAACAAGGACATGATCAAGAGTTGGAATGCGATCGCCCCCTATGTATTAATTGCGCCCCAAACGCTCATCTTTCTGTTATTTTTAATTTTTCCCATTGCCACCATCGTCGTGGTCAGTTTTTGGGAATTCACCGGCTATTCCATGACGCCGGCCTTCACCCTCGACAACTATATTGGTATCTTCACCTCCCAAGTCACCCTTGGCACCTACCTCAGCACCTTTCGCTTTGTCGGCTTGGTGTGGCTTTTCACCTTGCTGATTGGCTTTCCGGTGTCCTACTTCCTAGCCTTTTGCATCGAGGATGTGCGGCTACAGATCATCCTGTTTTTGGTCTGCACCGTGCCGTTCTGGACGTCCAACATTATCCGCATGATTTCCTGGATTCCTTTCCTGGGGCGAGAGGGCATTCTGAATAATCTCCTGATCAGCATCGGGGTGACGGATTCTCCCATTGATATTTTTCTCTTTTCCGACTTTGCCGTGGTGCTGGCCATGGTGCATCTCTACACCCTGTTTATGATCGTGCCGACGTTCAATAGCCTGATGCGCATTGAGCGATCGCTGATTGCCGCTGCTCAGGATGCTGGTGCTTCCAGTCTACAGGTGCTCAAAGAGGTGATTGTTCCCCTGGCTTTCCCTGGTATTGCCATCGGCTCTATTTTTGTGGTGACTCTGACCATGGGGGAATTTGTCACCATTCGCTTGATGAGTGGCGGTCAGTCTGCTTCCATCGGCTACCTGATTCGCAATCAAATCGGCAGTTTGCAATATCCCCTAGCCGCCGCCAATGCGGTGATTTTGCTGATGGTGACCCTCGTGCTGATCTTCGCCATCATGCGCCTTGTCGATATCCGTAAAGAACTGTAGGACTCGCTATGCTTTCCCAACGGCGATCGCTCTCTTTTTATCTCCTAGCAGCTTTCTTTAGCCTTTTCGTCCTGTTTCTCTACGGGCCGATGCTGGTGATTTTTATCCTGTCCTTACAGGGCCCCGATGGCACGCTCACCTTCCCTGTGCGCAGCTTTGGGTTTCACTGGATCATCGCCCTCTTTGGGCAGCAGCGGGTGGGCGATTTTGTAGGGTCGTTTCAGCGATCGTTCTTGCTTGGCGTTGTGGTTATGCTGGTCTCGGCGGTGGTGGGCCTGATGGCGGGCATGGCTTTCCGGCAACGATTTGTGGGATCGCGAGTGATTTTCTACCTAACTATTTCTAGCCTGATTGTGCCGAGTATTTTGGTCTCCCTCGGCATCGGCATCGCCTTCAACTTGCTGGGCTGGTCTACCAACTGGTATACCTCCGGTCTTGCCGCCCATCTGACTTGGACGTTACCCTTTGCCTTTTTGATTATGGTGGGGGTGTTCAACCGTTTCGATCGCTCCTATGAAGAAGCGGCCCGCGACCTAGGGGCCAGTGAACTTAAAACCTTTGGGGAAATTGTTCTACCCCTCATTGGCCCAAGCCTGATCGGCGTGGCGCTGTTTGGCTTCACCCTGTCCTACGATGAATTTATCCGCACGTCTCTGGTGGCTGGCGGTCGCAATACCCTGCCGTTAGAAATCTTCGGCATGACCACCAACGTCACCACCCCAGCCCTTTATGCCCTCGGCACTGTGACTACCGTCTTTTCCTTTGTGGTGATCACCATTGCCTTTGTATCCTACCAATGGGTATCTCAACGGCAGAAGTAGCTTGGCCCGAAGGGCCCGACCTCAGGCAAAATAGAGGCAGTAGGAGGCCATAGCAGATCGATACCATCTGAGGTATCCTGCCCCATGCCGCCGATTGCTCTTCATCTGTTGATCAGAGTGACCTGAAGCCATCGTCATGGCACGCTCGCCTGCTGCTGACAATCTTTCTACCCCTGGATGCCACCATGCCGATGACTCTAGATGACGCCAAAACGCTGCTGGATGAGTTGCTCACCCGCTATCGCGCCCAAGTGGACTATCTCGCTATTCGCCTAGAAGAATCAGAAGGCACAGATATTCTGCTGCGGGGTAGCAAGATTGAGGCTCTCAGTGAGGGCATTGCCCTCGGCGGACAAATTCGCGCTTGCCATAAGGGCGGCTGGGGATTCGCTAGCTTTAACCGCATCGATGATATTCGTGCCCATCTGGAACGGGCGATCGCTGCGGCCCGTATGGTGGGCGATGAAGAAACCCTCTTGGCGGAGGTTGATCCGGTGCAGGCGGTGCGATCGCTGCCCTTAAGTGGAACGGACCCGCGACGCATTGCCTTGTCCGACAAAAAAGCATTGTGCGATCGCTATGCCGACATTTTGCGCAGTGTGGATGATCGCATTGCTACCACCTCTGTCCGCTATGGTGATAATGCCCAGCGCATTATTTTGATGACCTCCGACGGTACGCTGTTGGAGCAATCCTGGGTGGATATGGAAATGCGCTTTGCGGCCACCGCCCGCAGTGGTGAAACGGTGCAAACGGGACGGGAAACCACAGGCTCTCGGCGAGCCTACGAAGATTTAATAGGCTTGGATCACCAAGTGCGCAGTGCTGCCCAGCGGGCCGTGGATGCCTTGGCGCTACCTCCCGTGCGCGGTAACACTTACACCGTGGTGATTGACCCGATTTTGAGCGGATTGTTTGTCCATGAAGCCTTTGGGCACCTTTCTGAAGCCGATATGGCCTACGAAAATCCCGATATTTTGGAAGTGATGACCCTGGGGCGGCGGTTTGGCCCCAAGGAGCTACAGATTTTTGACGGTGCGGCTCCTGAGGGGCATCGCGGCAGCTACTACTACGATGATGAGGGGGTGCCAGCTACCACCACTCAGCTCATTGAAGATGGCGTGCTGGTGGGACGGCTGCACTCGCGAGAAACGGCGGGCAAGCTGGGCGAAGCACCGACGGGAAATGCTCGCTGCCTCAGCTACCACTATCCGCCGATTGTGCGCATGACCAATACCTGGATTGAGCGCGGCAATACGCCGGTTGATCAACTGTTTGATGGCATCCAAGAGGGCGTTTATGCCCGCAATTGGCTAGGCGGCATGACCAACGGGGAAATGTTTACTTTCACGGCAGGAGAGGCCTGGATGATCCGCAACGGCAAGGTGGCTGAGCCGGTGCGGGATGTCACCCTGTCGGGTAATGTGTTTACCACCCTGGCGGATATTGACGCGATCGGCGATGACTTTTTCTGGGATGAATCGGGGGGCTGCGGGAAGGGCGGTCAGAGTGGTTTAGCCGTCGGCTGCGGTGGCCCAAGTTTACGGATTCGGGATGTCGTCGTCGGTGGTGAGGCAGATATTTAGGGAGGAAGAGCGATCGCCCCCTGTGTGACGTGGGGCTATGGTGTAGGTAGCTAACGCTAAAGTCTTACAAGATGCTGCGTTACGGCTGCGCCTAACAGCACCCTACTCACGTTGATCTGGATAGAGGCTGCTGTAAGCATAAAAAAACAGGGGATGGCTCCCCCGTTTAGGTGGCGATCGCTCCCTTTGGTTAGTTATAGTTAGGGGCGATCGCTTGTTTGTAGCGTGACCTAGGCAATCGTGGCCATTTTCACGTCGCTGCTGGCTAGCAGCTCTTGCAGTTCTTCCGCGTCAACGGTTTCCCGTTCAACGAGCATTTGGGCTAGGTGATCCAAAACGCTGCGGTTATCGACCAACACGGCCTTGGCGCGGCGATAGGCTTGGTCAACAAGGTTGCGGACTTCATCATCCACAGCGGCGGCGGTTTCTTCAGAGAAGTCGCGCTCAGCGGCGATATCGCGACCGAGGAACATGTTGCCTTGCTGACGACCGAGGGCGACAGGGCCGAGGCGATCGCTCATCCCGAAGCGCATCACCATTTGCCGGGCCACACGAGCCACTTGCTGCAGGTCATTGGACGCACCGGTGGTCACTTCTTCATCCCCAAAGATGATTTCTTCAGCGATACGACCACCAAGGGCAACCGCCATTTGGTTTTGTAGGTAGGAACGGGAGTAGAGACCGGAATCCATGCGGTCTTCGCTGGGGGTGAACCAGGTGAGTCCACCGGCACGACCCCGAGGGATGATGCTGATTTTTTGCACCGGATCATAGTCGGGCATCAGGGCACCTACCAAGGCGTGACCTGCTTCGTGGTAAGCCACCAAGGTCTTGCGCTTCTCGCTCATGACTCGATCTTTCTTCTCAGGGCCAGCCAAGACGCGATCGATGGCGTCGTTAACTTCGTCCATGGAAATTTCGGTGAGGTTGCGACGAGCGGCGAGGATAGCAGCTTCGTTTAGCAAGTTGGACAGATCCGCACCGGTGAAGCCGGGAGTACGGCGGGCGATACGATCGAGATCCACATCTTTGGCCAAGGTTTTACCCCGGGCGTGGACGTTGAGGATTTCTAGACGACCAGCATAGTCGGGGCGATCGACCACGACTTGGCGATCGAAACGACCGGGACGCAGCAACGCGGCATCCAAAACATCGGGACGGTTGGTTGCCGCGATGATGATGATGCCAGTGTTGCCTTCAAACCCATCCATCTCAGTGAGCTACTGGTTGAGGGTTTGCTCCCGCTCATCGTTACCGCCACCTAGACCCGCACCCCGCTGACGACCGACGGCGTCAATTTCATCAATGAAGACGATACAGGGAGCATTGGACTTGGCTTGTTCAAACAAGTCGCGGACGCGAGATGCACCCACCCCAACGAACATTTCCACAAACTCAGAACCGGAGATGGAGAAGAAGGGGACGCCTGCTTCACCGGCTACGGCCTTAGCCAACAGGGTCTTACCGGTTCCGGGAGGGCCAACCAGCAGCACACCCTTGGGAATCTTGGCACCGATGGCCGTGAAGCGATCGGCATTCTTCAAGAAGTCCACTACTTCTGCCAGCTCTAGCTTGGCTTGTTCAATCCCGGCCACATCACCAAAGGTGACCTGGGTTTGTGGCTCCATTTGCACGCGAGCTTTTGACTTGCCGAAGTTCATCGCTTGGTTGCCGGGGCCGCTTTGGGCGCGACGCAGCACAAAGAACAAGACAATCAGCAGCAAGAAGGGAATGAGCAAGGAGCCGAAGACTCGCGCAAACACGTTATCTTCAGGCTGGGGGGCAACGGAAATATCGACGTCGTTTTGAGTCAGGATGTTGAGCAGGTCTGGATCGTTGACAAGGTTAACGAGCACCTTGCTGCCATCCTGAGCGGTGATGGTGGCGCGAGCACGGTCAGAGCTAATGCTGACCTTTTCAACTTGATTTTGCTCAACCCTTTGAATAAATTCGCTATAGCGCCAGGTATCTTGCACCTGGGGCTGGCGATCGCTGATCAAAGAGGCTGCCAAAAAGATCACCACGACCGCTAAGAGCGCGTATAGTCCTGCGTTTCTCCACCGCTTATTCACTAAGGTCAATCCTCCTAGTACTTATATTGAAGTAGCCCTAAATCGAGGACTATAGGGCCAGGACTTACGCTATGTCTTGAGATCGGAAGAACACGAGAGCCAAAACCCTGCGCCACAAACCAGAACGTGCGATAAGCCCTAAGCTTGATTTCTATTGTTAACTAATATTAACGCATTTCAGAAACCTACGGGATCCGGACGAGCGATCGCTTCTTGAAGCAACTCCAGTCCAGGATGGTGAGGATCATAGGATCGGCAATCTGCGCCGCTGAGGACGTGGCTAATTGGCACAACCTCGACCACAGAATTGCAGTAGGCGATCGCCTCTAGATGAGAACGAACCTGCGCGCACCATGGCTCCTCACGTATCTCTATATTTTGGCACTTTAAGCTAGAAATGAGGTGCGATCGCGCTAAACCAGGCAAAATTCCTTGGGATATTGGCGGCGTCCAATAGCATCCAGCTCCCCAACCCCACAAATTGCCTGTACTGGTTTCCAGCCACGCGTCATCCAAGCCCACCAAAATGGCCTCCTGGGCCTGGTGCTGCTGGGCTCGTTGGCGGGCAAGCCAGGGGGCGAGGTAGTTCCCAGTTTTATGAGACGGCAGCGATCGCCCCCCATAGCCCAAATCTCCTAGATCGTCCCAGTTGACTACCCAAGCGGTGATACCCTGCTGGTGCCAGCGATCGAGGTCGGCGGGCAACGATCGCCCCAAAATCCAATGGCGGCCGTCGGGAAACAGGGTGATGCGCAGGACAGGATCGTGGTCGGCGAGATAGATCGCGCCCTGCTCAACCTGAGACCAATCGGGCGATCGCCATCCTAAGGCCGTGAGGCTGGTTTGCAGGCGCTGGCAGTGATCGCGCCAATGGGTGCGGGGATGGTGAAGGCGATTGTAGATACGCAGGGTGGTGAACACCGTTGCGCCAAACAGCAGCGCCGGATCATCGGGGGCAATGGGCAGCGTATCGCCGGTATGCAGGTGACCGTTGTACCAACTGGGCATATTGAGCAGGTGAGGTGTAGGATCCTGGTTCAAACCCTTGGACGGTAGGCATTGAGGTGTGGAGACCTAATACCAATTTAAGGTGAAGCACCGTTGGACGTAGCGTGTGTTAGCGAAGCGTAACGCACAGCAAGCCTGCAATGTAGAAGCACCAGCGTGTGTTAGCGAAGCGTAACGCACACCTTGCAATCCTGTGCATCTTCACATCAATTGAGTGGGAGGGCAGAAAGCTAGGGAATGCGGATGGTGGAACTACCGTCGGGATTTTCGATGAACTCGCCGCCAAGGGCTTCAATGCGATCGCGGGCGTTTTTCTGGGTGCGTTCATCCACAGCATTTTGCAACACCAGCATCCATGCAGCAATTTGGGCGGAGGTGCTGTCAGGGTTTTGGGCGAGGAATTGAGCGGTTTGGCGAGAGATGGCGGCGGCGTTGTCGCTACCAGGAAAGGAGGATTGCTCGGCCCAGTCGGCAGCGGTTTCAAAGGATTGCCGAGCTGTTTCGCCATCGCCCAAAAAGAGCAGTTCATCAATTCCCTTTTGCCGCCAGACGAAATAGGAATTGGGCGGTGCATTGGGTTCTAGGCGAGACACATTGCGATCCATAATCTCAATGGCCCGTTCTGGCATCCCCGCATATTGAGACGTGCTGGTGGACAGGAAGGTGTAGGCGAGGATGAAGCTGGGATCGCGTGGCAGAATAATCTCGAAATACTCTGGGCTGAGGGAATAGTCGGTGCGCTGGCGAATTTCTTCGTCGCCGAAATATTGCACGAAGCTTAGGAAGACCCAGTCGGCCATGAGGTTGTCGTAGCCAAAGGCGGGCGATCGCTTCAAGAGCTCTAGACGGGATGCTTCGAGGGTCAGTTGCTGTTGCAGTTCTTCATCGGTAAAGGTGCGATCGCCTTGGATGCGCCGCAGTTCGGGCACCTGTAGGGAGGCGATCGCTCCTAGGGCCGCCAGTCCAGTGAGGGCGGCGGCTAGGGTATGTCGCCAATGGTGTCGGGGGGATGCAAGGGCCATGGCTGTGAAGGAGAAACGTCAACATCCCCCTAGGTTAGGAGGATGGAGGGACGTGGACAAGGTTTTTCAGGACAATCTCAGCGTCAATTCTAGGAGAAAGAGCTGAAGCTCAGGTTTTTGTAAATTTTTGTAAACAAGTGATCGATCGCTGAATAGTGCTACATCCTAAGCAGGATAGGCTTCAGATTGCTCTCCTCCGTAATTATACGAGGGTTAGCGGATCGAAAAAAAAGAAGTTATGCTGGGTGCAACGCTTGAGTGCGGGAATACTTAAGTTGTAATTCGGGATTTCATAACAGTGAGGTGGGTTCATCACCTCTCTTCATTCAAAAGCTACTGGGCGAGCGGGAAACCGTCCGGTAGCTTTTTGATTGGGGGCTACGGAGTGAAGCGGCAGATGCCCCACGGAGAAGAGAGTCATAGGCTGGAATTAATCGGGGTCACATGCAGGAAGTGCGCCAGGGTCGCCTTCGCATAGCTTAGCAAGAGTAGTCGCGTTACCATCGCCACCCGTACCTAGCCAAACTGTACCGGCATAGCCTTTGAGATCGGGCCCAGATGGAGTTGCTTCGTTGGTGACCTGAACAGAGTCAACACCACCGCCGTTAATAGTATAGGTGTAGTTTTCAGTATCGCTGATGCCAAGTTCTAGGTCAGCAAAACCAGCTTGGTCAGCAAACTCACGGTTTTGTAGGTAGAAAGCTTGCTGAGCACGGTTCATAGAACCAATATAGGTCTGTGCTTCAGATTGACGAGCTTTGTTAGCTTGGTTCAAGAAGGAAGGAAGAGCAATGGCAGCCAGGATACCGATGATGATGATTACCACCAATAGCTCAATCAGGGTAAAGCCCGATTGCCCAGAGCGGCGGCGGAGAACCTGAAGGAGAAGGCGGTTGTGGAAAGTAGTCATGGGTTGTGAGGTAATAAAGGTCTCGTGCGGAATGACGCAGATACACGCCTAGGGGGGCAACGAGGCTTAGAGTGAACCCAGGGGGTATAGGCAAAACAAAGCTACCAGGCGACCGGAACTGCGACTGGTAGCTTGCAGGTCGTCAAGAGAGGAAATGAAGGATAGCAATGTGCTCGTGCCGTTCATTCCCTCAAGCTAAATTAGTCGGGAGGGCAAGCAGGAACAGCACCAGGGTCGCCTTCACATAGCTTGGCAAGCGTGGTTGCGTTACCGTCACCGCCAACGCCAAGCCATACGGTACCGGCATAACCCTTGAGGTCTGTTCCGGTTGGGGTTGCAGTGTTGGTTGCTTGAGTAGAACCGGCACCGCCGTCTGCGATGGTGTAGGTGTAGTTATCGGTATCGCTCAAGCCTAGCTCTAGGTCAGCAAAGTTAGCTTGTGCAGCAAACTCGCGGTTTTCTAGGTAGAAGGCTTGCTGAGCACGGTTCATAGCACCGACGTAGGTTTGTGCTTCAGACTGACGAGCTTTGTTGGCTTGGTTCAAGAAGGAAGGAAGAGCGATGGCAGCCAAGATACCGATGATGATGATCACAACCAGTAGCTCGATCAAGGTGAAACCCTTGGTGTTCTTGCCAGCGAAGTGTTGGATTAGTTTAGCTTTGAGTGCAGAGTTCATTGGTTGTCTCCTTAGAGTTGCGGGAAAGTTGTTGTTTTGAAGTTGCGGGATTCGGATTTCTAACTCCTGACTATAACTTGCCCACCCGGTTTCAATTTGATATCACTCTCCCAAAACTTTTTTTGGATTTTTTTTTCAGATCGGCTAAACCCTAGGAACCACAAGGGTTGATCTACGTCTTTAGCAAACCATGGTTCGCTTCTCTCCGTGATCGACCGACGTTGGGAAGGGTGTCGATGTGTCGAGCTACACCCTCAATTCCCTTGGTGCTGAGGGATTTATGCAGGTTCTCATCCTGAAAACCCTCATCTCCCACCTCCGAAGACCCTCATCCCTCAGCCCTGAAGACCCTCATCCCCCAGCCCCTTCTCCCCTTTTGGGAGAAGGGGGGGCAAGATTCAAAGTCCCTCGCCCGTTCTGGGAGAGGGATTTAGGGTGAGGGTCTTCGAGGTTTGTCAGGTTGAACCAAGATCTTGGTTGATCGACGAACCTTTTCCCCCTCCTCCCCCAGCCCCTTCTCCCACGAGGGGAGAAGGGGGGCAAGAAGGTGTAAGTGATTTCAAAGTCCCTCTCCCAGAGGGCGAGGGATTTAGGGTGAGGGTCTTCGAGGACAGTGATTTGGGGTGAGGGCTTTCTGCGGAACTTTGCCTGAAGGGTGCGCCGTCTAGCGGACAATAGAATGGCGTCTAGGTTGGGTCTTATATATGGTGACGATGGAGCGAGGGGCCTGGCTACTGGGGCCATTGGCAGGGGCGATCGCCTCTGTGGTGTTGGCGAGTCCAGCGATCGCGGGTATTTGTCCTGCTCAAGTAGGTGATCACATTCAGGCAATTACGCGGCGATCGGCGGTGAGCAATTCTCAGTGGGGCATTGTCGTCGATACCCTAACGCCCGATTCACCTCTCTTTCCCCATTCCGGTGCTCCCATCCAGCGGCTTTATGACCAGGGGGGCGATCGCGCTCTGGTGCCGGCGTCTAATGCCAAGGTTTTGGTGACCGCAGCGGCGCTACAGCGGTTTGGCCCCGACTACCGCATTCCCACCTCCATCTATCGCATGGGGTCTACGGAACCGGGCAGTCCGATGATTTTGCGGGTGGTGGGGCGCGGTGACCCCAGCTTGACCGATCAGCAGCTCCTCAGCCTGGCCCAACAACTGCGCGACCAAGGCATCACGCATATTGATTGGCTGATTGGCGATGATTCCTACTTCCAGGGCGAAACGGTTAGCGCTAGCTGGGAGGCGGATGATCTACAGGCGGGCTATGGCGCACCGACCAATAGCTTGATCCTCAACCAGAATGCGATCGGCGTAAATCTCTACCCCCAGGCCGTAGGGCAGCCGCTGCGTTTGGAGTGGGAGAATCCTGATGATGCAACCGGCTGGCAGGTGCGTAACAACACCACGACGGTGCCCCGAACAGCCTCGGAATATATTGTGGTGGGTCGAGACATGGCGCAGTCGATCTTGTACCTGAGTGGTCAGCTTTGGGTGGGCTCTGAGCCAGATCTATCCGCCGTGGCCGTCACCCAACCGGGCGATCGCTTCCTAGAACGGTTTCAGCAGGTTCTACGGGAGCAGGGCATCACCGTAGGTCAATCAGAAGTCGTGCGAGCCTCCATGCCGGATCCAGGGATAGAAATCGCATCGGTGGAATCTTTGCCCATGGCGGCGTTGGTGACGGAAGCCAATCGCCACAGCACTAATCTCTATGCAGAAGCGCTGCTGCGGCAGGTGGCGGTGGCAGAAAATGGCGATCGCGCTCGTACCTCGGCTCTGCAGGCGGGGCAGGAAGCGATCGCATCGGTGTTGGCTCCCCTTGGTGTTGATAGTAGCCAGTTTCGCCTGGCTGATGGATCGGGGCTTTCTCGACAAAATTCTGTAACTCCAGCCGTTTTGGTGGATACACTGCAAGCGATGGGGCAATCGCCCGATGCCCAACTCTATCGCGATAGCCTTGCCGTAGCTGGTATCAGCGGCACCCTGCGCAACCGGTTTCGTGACACGGCGGTGGCGGGTCGCCTTTGGGGTAAAACAGGTACGCTGCGAGATGTCGTATCTTTATCTGGCTATCTATATCCTCCCAACTATGATCCGGTGGTGTTTAGTATTTTAGTGAATGACCCAAATTTGTCGCTGGGTGAAGCACGACAAGCGATGGATGACATTATCCTAACCCTCCATCAACTCCAGGCTTGCTCTTAATCCTGTAGACTAGATTCAATAGGTTGATGGGTAATAGCTGTCTAGCCGATGGGGTAAGCAAGCTCTCAAGCTATTAATGTCTTATTCAAGAGGTATTAAATGAACTCACTCTTTTAATCGAGACACGCTACTATGAGAGCTAAATTATATTGTGATGGTCTCGACAAGGGCGATCGCCTAGATGGAACCGTTACGACTAGTACTAGTGTCTAGTGATAGGTTATGGTTTGTATACCTTGTGATGCCTTAACATCACAATTCAAGGCGATCGCGTGATTAGGTTGATACTCTAGGACAAGAGAACACTTCAATCCGGCGGCGATGATTAAGCGGTCTCCCTTGCTAACATCAGGAGGGGGTTGCATGTCGGCTACTCCTATGCCCTCCATGTGCTTTCCTCAAGTCTCTCCCTGCCCCTAGGAGTAGGTTTTCTATTGCAAGACTGCTAGCTTCCCGCATGGCCCACTCGTCTCTATGGTTCAATCGTTCGATTTCTCTGCGGCTCCTGCTGGTGCTACCGTTTGTCCTGCAAATTGCGATCGCTGTGGGTCTAACTGGATGGCTCTCGTTTCGCAGCGGTGAGCAGGCTGTGCAGGATTTGTCTGGGCAACTGCGGGGTGAGGTGGCGGCCCGCATTCGGCAACACCTGGATACAGAATTGATGATTGCTCATCAGATCAACCGTATCAACCTCGATTTGCTACAAAGCGATCGCCTAGATCCTGAGGATCTACCCGACCTCGGGCAGCATTTTTGGCAACAGCTTCAGCAATTTGACCAGATGGGGGTGATCTATTACGGTCAAGCCGATGGTCGTTTTATTGCCGCTCAGCGGGGTCTAGAAGGCGAATTTCTGTTTGTGAAACGAGAGCGACCGCCCTCGGAGGCGGAGGTGTTTCGTGCGAATGAGCAAGGCGGTTTGCAGGCACAGATTTCGATTATTCCTAACTTTATTGACATTCGCGAACGTCCTTGGTACACCGCAGGGGTGGCTCAGGGTACCTTCACCTGGGGCGATATTTTTGCGCTGCAGATTGTTCCTCGGATTGACCTGCCGGCCAGCGTGCCGGTGTTGTCTGCTGATGGCACCCTAGAGGGGGTTCTTGGTAATAACCTAGCGCTTACAAGCCTGAGTGATTTTTTGCAGGATCTAGCGATTGGGCAATCGGGGCAGGCTTTCATCATAGAGCGATCGGGGGAATTGGTAGCCAGCTCTCGCTTGCATCAGCCGTTTAAGATCAATGGCGATGGGCAAACCCAGCGGATTCTGGCAGCAGAGGGTGATGATCAGGTGCTGCGGGAAACGGTGCAACATCTCCAGCAGCAGTTTCGCTCCTTGGATGAGATTACGGCGGTGCAGCAGCTTGATGTGACCCTAGGGGGCGATCGCCAATTTGTCGATGTGTTGCCCTATCGTGACGCCTACGGCCTGGATTGGCTGATTGTGGTGATGGTGCCTGAAGCAGATTTTATGGCGACCATTCATGCCAATACGCGCAGAACGATCCTGCTTTGTCTAGCGGCGCTGGTACTAGCAACCTATTCCAGCACGCTGACGGCCCGTTGGCTAAACCGATCGCTGCTGACCCTCAACCGAGCTGCTCAGCAGATAGCAGATGGACAGCTCACGACAGAAATTAAAGGTAGCCGCATTCAAGAACTGGCGGAGTTAGGGCAAGCGTTTACCCAAATGGGGCATAATCTCCAAACCTCATTCCATCAATTACAGGTGCTCAACCAGGCCCTGCTGAATAGCGAAAGCCGTCTGACCCAGTTTCTAGAGGCGCTGCCGGTTGGTGTAGTGGTTTTCGATCCGGCTAGCTGTTTAATCTATGTTAACCCTATTGGCCGTCAGATTCTCAGTGGTCATGTTGGCACAACGGAAGCTGACCTCAGTGCTCTAGAGCAACGGCTGATCTATCAGGTTGACCAGCCCCAAGCGCAGTCGCTTCAAGACGTATTGGCCAAGCCAACGCTTGCTGGCCAAACCTTGCACATCACAGATCTGGAACTACGACGGGATGGACAGGTGATTACTGTTGCCGTACAAACCATGCCCATCAGGGATGAACAAGGTAATATTGTCTACGCAATCGCCGGTTTTCAAGACATTAGCGATCGCCGCGCTATTGAACTTGCCCTGAAGCAAAGTGAAACCAGATTTCGAGCGATCGCGGCCAACGTGCCAGGTGCAATTTTACGCTACGTGCTGCATCCAGATGGCACTGATTCGATTCCCTACATTAGCCCTAGCTGTGAGTATCTTTGGGAAGTTGATGCGGATGCCGTGAAGCAAAATCCTGAATTGCTCTGGCGGCCGGTGCATTCTGATGATTTATCTCGCATACAGCAATCTATTGTCGAATCTGCCCGCACGCTACATTCTTGGTCTGAAGAATGGCGGATTATGACGCCCTCGGGACAGCTTAAATGGATTCAGGCCGTCGGCCAGCCCGAACGTCGTCCAGATGGCTGTACGGTATGGGATACGCTGGTGCTCGACGTGAGCGATCGCAAGCGGGCCGAGGAACAGCTTATCTATAATGCTCTGCATGATTCCCTCACTGATTTACCTAATCGTAAATATTTGATGGAACACCTGCGGCAAAACCTGCGCCGCACCGCGCAATTAAGACTGCCCCATGCACACTTTGCCCTATTGTTTCTGGATCTCGATCGCTTCAAGGTGGTGAATGACAGCTTGGGACATCTGGCGGGCGATCGGCTCTTGGTTCAAGTGGCACAGATGTTGTTGGAAATTGTGGATGGGAAAGGTACGGTTGCTCGGCTGGGGGGCGATGAATTTGTGATCGTTCTGGATTCCCTCAACACCTCAGATGATGTTGTGCAGTTAGCCGACCAAATCCTAGCTACGTTTCGATCGCCCCTATCTTTAGATGGTCGAGATATTACTCTCAGCACCAGTATTGGCATTGTTTTCGGATCGGCGACCTATAGTCAAGCCTCAGACCTGATTCGAGATGCTGATATCGCTCTCTATCAAGCGAAGTCCAAGGGGCGCGCCCGCTACCAGATTTTTGACCGGGCGATGCATACCCAGGTGGTGAAGCGTCTGCACTTAGAAAATGATCTGCGACGAGCGATCGCCCGCCAGCAATTTTTGGTCTACTACCAACCGTTGGTGGCGTTGGAAACTGGCGAATTGATAGGTTTTGAGGCGCTAGTGCGCTGGCAGCATCCTGTGCGGGGGCGCATTCCTCCCGATGACTTCATTCCCATTGCCGAGGAGACGGGCCTGGTTGTCCCCCT
>DATNRH010000974.1 GCA_036703605.1 Candidatus Obscuribacterales bacterium
AGCAGCAGCACCATCGGACGAACCGGATCCTGAACCCATTGCAGAAACGGAAGAGCCCTCGGATGAAGTAGCGGTTGATCCGGAAGCCGTCGATCCAGAAGCGGCAGACGGGCCCACAGATGCCATCATTGGTTCTTCAGAATCTGATTTCCAAGGACCCAGCGGTACCTTTACCACCGAGGCTTCAGTAGATCGCTACGACCAACCCGGCGGAACCATGGTGGGAGTCATTGATTCAGAATCATCGTTTGATGTGACCTCGCGTCGAACCTTGGTGGGTGGCGTCGTTTGGGCACAGCTTGAGGACGGCAGCTGGGTAAATGCGCGGCAAATTGATGCGGCGATCGCTGGCGAAAACGATAGTCCGGTTGCCAGCCAAGAGCCTGAGCCTGAGCCAACGGTTGCCGAAGCAGAAGATGATGGTGCCCACGAGCTGGTCTTGCAAGATTCCTATGTGTTTCGAGGGCCGAGCGGTTCATTTTCCGCCTCGGCCACCATCGAGCGCCGGGAAGATCCCTACGGACTGGTGATTGGCAGCGTCGGATCAGGCGAGGCCGTTGAACTCACGGGCAACCGTACCTTTGCCCTCAACCGCACGTGGGCTGAGTTAAGCGATGGTACCTGGGTTGATATTCGCAATCTTCAAGCTCAGTAGAGATTAACGCCGTCGCTCTTGCAGCTTACGGTACACATCTCGCAGACTAACGTTGTGGTGAGCGATCGCCACCATGGTGTGGTAGAACAAATCGGCCACTTCTCCAGCGATCGCCTCTGGATCGTCATCTTTGCAGGCCATGACCACCTCGGCAGACTCCTCGCCAATTTTCTTGAGGATTTGGTTATCACCGCCCTCTAGCAAGCGGCTGGTGTAGGAGTTGGGGTTGGGATGGTCGCGGCGATCGCAGATCACCTCAAACACTTGAGAAAGCATGTCGGCGGGAGGCGGCGTAATGCCACCGCTGACCTGGTGAAAACAGCTACGCTCCCCTGTGTGACAGGCGATATCTCCCAACTGCTCCACAGTAATCAACAGCGCATCACTATCGCAGTCATAGCGCAAAGACTGCACCTTTTGTAGATGCCCCGACGTTGCTCCCTTATGCCAGAGTTCAGAGCGCGATCGGCTCCAAAACCAGGTTTCTCCCGTCTCCAGAGTTTTGGTCAACGACTCGGCATTCATCCAAGCCATCATCAACACCGTGCCATCCAGGACATCTTGAACAATCGCGGGCACTAGCCCCTGCTCGTTGTAGCAAATCTGCTCTACCGGAATGGCAACTTCCCCTAGGACATTATGAATTGACAACCTACTGCTCATGTCTCCTCCTAAGATCTTCAACTTTAAATCTTCAACAGTGTATCCACCCTGGCCTGAAAGCACTGTCTGTGCCATTCCGAACCAAGAGCGATCGCCCCTAACGGCGGCGACTCCATCCCATGCCTCCTCCCATCCTACGATCAAGGTTGTTGCTTAGACCGGTGAGATCTCAACAACCTACGTGAAAAGAATGAGGCATTCCCAATTGCAGAGGCTAAACTAGAGTGGAGCAAAATGGACGAGCAATCGGCGATCGCCCAAGGTTTACACTGTTCACCCATGTCTGAGGTTTAGAGAGGAAGATGGTGCATCCCCATGATGCGGCCCTCCCCTAAGCCCCCATGCCCCATACCTATTCCTCGATTCTGCCTACCGTGCAGTCCATTTCTTATTAAAGTCCTCCAATATTCAAATTTT
>DATNRH010000975.1 GCA_036703605.1 Candidatus Obscuribacterales bacterium
GCGCCCACTAGGTGGAGGTGGGGCATTTCAGCCACACGAACCTAGACATCAAAGTTCACGTAACAACGATCCTCCGGCTTACTACAATGGTCCTGCTGCTGCTGCCGCGGGACGGCCCCCAATGCACGTGTCTCCTCCACATGGACCTGGGCCGAATCACGGCGGCTACCGCCATGGTTACTATGGAGGGCCTCCTCCTCCAGACTACCGTGGACCTCCTCCTCCAGGAGCATTTCCTCCTTATGATCAACGTGGGCCATATGGTCATGAGGGACCTGGCGGCCCATATCGAGGCCCTCCTCCAGGGCAGTACCGAGGACCACCACCACCTTATCCTCCCTCCTATCGTGGCTACGAACAAGGAGGTGATCCTAACAGCTGGGGAGCCCCCCCATTTCAACGCCCTCCCGCATACCCAGGGATGCCACCCGAAGTGTATCAACAGCAAAGACCTACTGCTAGCACTCCTCACGACGGGCGCTACATGGAACCGCCACCACAACAGCATATTCAACAACAACAACAAGCAGCCCAAGGGAATACCTTTAGCCGAGCTGTCTCTTCTTCCTTTGGCAGCGCTGCTGATAAGCCACACGGAAAGATGGATACTTCTTCTCATTACCTTGCCCCGAATCCTCCTGCACACCATCATCATGATCATCCTGACGAGCACTCGGATGCTGGAGTTTCGTGGGGTCAGATTAATCAGGTAGCTAGTGTCGATGAAGCAGTGATGAGAGAGCGTATGGAAAAGCCAGATGCAGATGGACATTTAAAGGTAGATCAACCTGCCAGCAACTCGTCTTCGTTGACGAATTCTCCCACGGATCCAGCTGAAGTTGAAGCTGCGAAACGTCGGGCATCCATCCCTACTCCTTCCAAGTTGGCATCTTTGGATTCCTTATCATCGGTAGCTAGTGCCCAAGAGCCCTTGACCACAGACAAGGACAAGTCAGTCAATGCCAACAACTCTATTGGTCACCTAAGTCCAAGTTCATCGGCGTCACTAGACCTGATGAAATGTCATAGTGGAAGTAGTGGTTTGTTGCATTTGGCTAGCAGTGGCATCCATTTCCCCCCGCCCGACACCCGTTTAGAAGGCAAGCGTGCCCGAGACGACGAAGATCGAGATGCCATGGACGACAAGTACAGTGATCGCTCGGCACGTCATGCTCGGTTAGATGCGGA
>DATNRH010000976.1 GCA_036703605.1 Candidatus Obscuribacterales bacterium
GAAAAGGATTCCGGACAATCAGGTCACCCTTGAAGGCAAAGAGTAAAATCAGCGTGATCAACAGGGCAATAACGGCAATAGGGCTGAGGTATTTCAAAAATACCTGCTCAAACCAAGTCTTGCCTTTATGACGTAAGATCCAGGTGCGAGAGACGGCCCCGGCTAGCAGCGGCAACCCCACGTAGATCAGCACCGATAATACAATCGTTTCCCAGGGAACCGTCAGGTTATTGGCGGCTAAGAGCCAGCGTCCTAACGGAGCATATAGAAACAGCATGGCCAAGGAGTTGATGGCCACCATAACTAGGGTATGCCCTTGGTTACTAAAGGAAAGATAGCCCCACATCAGCACCATGGCTGTGCAAGGGGCAATCCCCAGGAGAATGGTGCCGGCGATATAGGAGTCAGCGATCGCTAAGGGCGCGCCTCGCACAAGTTCCGACCCTTCAATCAGGGGGCGGAAGAGCCAGCCTAGAAAAAACTGGGCAAAGGCTACCATGGTGAAGGGCTTGATGAGCCAGTTCACGACAAGGGTGAGCAGAACTGGTCGGGGGGTTTGAGCCGCTTTTTTAGCCTGGGAAAAGTCAATCTTCACCATGATGGGATACATCATGAAAAAGAGGCAGATAGCAATGGGAACGGATACTTGATAGACACTCATTCCATCCAGAGCCTCAGCCACCCCTGGAAAGACTCGCCCTAGGGCAATGCCAGCTCCAATGCATAACAAGACCCACAGGGTTAGATATCGCTCAAAGGCATTCAGGCTACCTCCAGCTTGGACGGCACGGCTTGAAGGATCAGGTTTCTCTGTGGTCATGCGGTCACCCATGATATAAACGATCCAACACCATCAAGCGGTTCGGTAGACCCACCGAGGATACCGTTAATCGCCTGATAGTCAAAGTCGCGATCGCTCAAGATCAAAACCAGTTCAGCGATCGCTTACCCGACATTCCGCAGGTTGACAGGTCTTAATTTAGGAGATAGTAGCGGCAGGACGGAAAGCCCATGAGGCGGATAATTTTGCTGCGCTCCTCAGACAGGTTGCTGACCTGCTGAACTGTGTTCATCGAGACCAAGTGAATCGCCTGGAACTTCTGTAAAATCCAGCGAAAGGTCGGGATGGGCGTCGGGCGTTGCTTTTGGTCAAGCACCGTTTCACCCGCTTGATCCAGTTGGGCTCTGAGCTTGCGCTGCCCCAAACTATAGACGAGTAGGGTCAAGACCATGACGAGGGCGAGGGCTTCTACTCGTTGGGGCTTTTTGACAAAGACGCTACTGGTGAAGAAGAGCGGGTCTTTGAGGAAACGAAAGCCACGCTCAACCTGCTGCTGTCCCTTGTACTCGCGCAGCAACCGTTCGGCAGGATAGGTCTGCGCGTCTAGGACATTGGTCGCCAGGATGAAGCGTCGATGGCGCTGTTGGCACTGAACCTCGTACTCAGCCGTGCGTTCCAGGGTCGCTTGCCACTGATACCCTATCGTCGGTGGCTCTGAGGGGTTAGCCCGCTTGGGGCGACCGGGGGGACGCTTAGCGGCAACCGCCACCAGGGTGACCTGAGTGAGTTTATAGCCGGTGAGGGTGTCCTGAAAGCGCATCAGGGCTGAGGTGGCATCGGGTTTACAAGCAAAGATCTGGCGGCACATCTGCCGCACCTGCTGTTGCAGCCCTTTTTTCTCCTTGTCGAGGGGTTTTAGCCAATCGTCCGACTCACTGCGGTGAGGGCTTTCCACCAGCACCCAGCGCTGCTCCACCCCGCCGTAGGTCTGTCGTTGCTCCCACAGTCGATAGCCTTCCAGTGTACAGGGCATCTCAATCAACGACTCAAGGCTACTATCGACTAGAGTTTGAGCGATCTTGAGAGTCACAGGTACCCGACTCAGCCACGGCAAACGCCCCACCGTCTGGAGGTTAGGTTCGCTATAGAAGGCTGCATCAGCCACCAGCAGGGCAGGCGTCTCCCACTGCTCGGCAAACGCTGTCATCAGCCCTGCAAACGTCTGACAGTCGGGCTCATTGCCGCTGCCGACTGTAAACCACACCGGGATGCCACCGTCGGCAGTACAAATCAAGTTGACCAAAAACTGCTTCAAGTCCGGTCGATGATCTCTCGAATACCCCCGGCAAATCTCAATCGCCTGGGGTACTTCTGAATCAGCCTCTAACTCTACGTCAGACCCGTTCGCTGATCGGTACTCGCCGTCGAGAGCAAATGAGGTTGAGTCCAGATGGCACTGACTGACGCTGACGCCAAAGCGTTCGACCGCCTGCATGGCCACCTTCAGAAAAAACAGCGTTGTGCCGTACTCAAACAGGCCATCCAACACCCGCCCCAAGCGGTCATCGTTGAGATGGGCTGCCGTAATGCCGGGGCCTAGTAGATGCTCCACGGGTTTGCCTTCGAAAAACTCGCTGAATAAGTACAACGGCGCGCTGACAAACCCCAACCCGTTGAGAATCATCGCTTTCAGCACTTGTCCTGGGCTGATATGGTTCAGGCTATGAGCATGGAGTAGCTCGTCGGCTAGCTCTACCATCCCGATCTCATCCACGAGGGCGGCTACTAAGCCTAAGTGATCCAGGTTCTCTATCTTCAAGGCGCGATCTCAATGCGTGCCCTGAGCTTACCCCAACCGCACTCAATATTCATTTCATCAACCTGCGGAATGTCGGCTTACTCCTAGTCAAATCAAAAAAAGTTGTTTTGTCAACTATATCCCAGTTCTAGAACATTGGAGTGCCTGGGGAGAACAGCGGGCCGCTCCTCAGATTAATCCTCGCTGCAGGATCGAGATGGGCGAGGGCTAGCCTGTCTTAAGTTGGATAGATACTGTTCCAGGCAGGCAATCTCAGGTAGGTTGAGGCTGTAGTAGCTCCACTTACCCTCTTGCCGCGATCGCAGCAATCCAGCTTCTTTCAGGGTTTTGAGATGGAAAGATAGTTTCGACTGGCGCACCTCTAAGCGATCGCATAGATCGCATACGCAGAGTTCTTGCTGGCGCAGAAGATCTAAAATCTGCAGGCGTAGGGGATCGGAAAGGGCGTGAAACCCTGAACATGCACTGGTATTGAGTTCAATGACATCTGACATGAGCCTTCCCAACTGTAACGTTTTATCCTAAACGTCTCTATCCTATCGCCCAAAAAACAGCGATCGCCCTGGAGTTGCCAGAGCGATCGCTTTAGGGTTAGGTCACAGCCTGTTGATGGTTAGGAAGCGGCAGCTGCTTGGCGCTCCTTAGCTTCCTTAATCACCTCTTCTGCCACATTGCTGGGACAAGGTGCATAGTGATCAAAGGACATAGAGAACTGACCGCGACCAGAGGTCATGGTACGCAGATCGCCGATGTAGCCAAACATTTCGCTCAGCGGTACATCTGCCCGAATCCGAGAACCGGTGGGGGTGGGATTTTGGGACTTGATCATGCCTCGGCGACGATTAAGGTCACCGATCACATCACCCATGTAGTCTTCTGGTGTGAAGACATCCACATCCATAATCGGCTCTAGCAGTTGAGGTCCAGCCTTAGGAATGGTTTGGCGATAGGCAGCTTTAGCCGCAATTTCAAAGGCGATCGCCGACGAGTCAACCGGGTGGAAGGCGCCATCGGTCAAGGTTACCTTCAAATCTACACAGGGGAACCCTGCCAACAGACCCTTGACAATGCTGGTCGCAAAGCCTTTTTGAACCGCTGGCCAATATTCCCGAGGTACGTTACCACCCGTCACCTTCGATTCAAACTGGAAGCCGGTACCCGGTTCACCCGGTTCAATGATGTAGTCGATCTTACCGTACTGACCAGAACCACCAGACTGCTTCTTGTGGGTGTAGCTGTCAGCAATCTGCTTGGTGATGGACTCGCGGTAGGCCACCTGAGGACGACCCACTTCCACTTCAACACCATAGGTACGCTTAAGAATGTCTACCTTAATGTCAAGGTGGAGTTCACCCATCCCTTTAATGATGGTTTCACCGCTCTCTTGATCGGTTTCCACTTGGAAGGACGGATCTTCCTGCACCATCTTGCTGAGGGCTAAGCCCATTTTCTCATCACCACCCTTCACCTTAGGCTTCACGGAGATGGAAATCACCGGCTCAGGAAACACCATGGGCTCCAGGGTTGCTGGATCTTTGGGATCGCAGATGGTATGTCCAGTCTGCACATTTTTCATACCCACGATCGCCACGATGTCACCAGCTTGCGCTGTATCGACTTCTTCACGGGAGTTGGCGTGCATTTCCACCAAGCGACCAATCCGCTCGGTTTTGCCGGTAGCTGTGTTGAGGATGGTGTCTCCCTTCGACAGCCGACCGGAGTAGATGCGCGTAAAGGTCAGAGCCCCAAAACGGTCATCCATGATCTTGAATGCCAAAGCCCGCAGGGGTTTTTCGTCATCCACAATGGCGAACTTGCCGGTTTCGTTACCCTCAAGGTCAACCTCAGGCTGAGGGGGAACTTCCATCGGGTTGGGCAAGTAATCAACCACCGCGTCTAGGATCAGCTGCACACCCTTGTTTTTAAAGGAGGAACCGCAGTAGGTGGGGAAGAAGGCTAGCTCACGGGTGCCCTTTCGGATACAGCCCTTGATTTCTTCGATAGTCAGCTCTTCACCCTCAAGGTATTTCTCCATGAGAGCATCATCTTGCTCAACTGCCAGTTCGATCAAGGCTTCCCGATAGGTTTCGACGTCATCTACCATGTCAGCAGGCACGTCTTTGATGGCATAGTTCTTGGGATCGCCAGAATCATCCCACACCCACGCCTTGCGGGTGAGCAAATCAACTACGCCACAGAATTCAGTTTCTCGGCCAATGGGCAGCACCATCACCAACGGCTTAGCTGCCAAGATGGTCTCGACTTGCTTGACGACGTTGAAAAAGTCAGCGCCGGTTCGATCTAGTTTGTTGACATAGATAATCCGAGCGACCTTAGAGTCGTTGGCGTAGCGCCAGTTGGTTTCAGACTGAGGCTCTACCCCGCCTGATCCACAAAATACACCAACCCCACCGTCCAGCACCTTCAGGGAGCGGTATACCTCAATGGTGAAGTCTACGTGACCAGGGGTATCAATAATATTGAGCTGGTGATCCTTCCAAAAGCAAGATGTCGCAGCCGACTGAATCGTGATGCCGCGCTCCTGCTCTTGCTCCATGAAGTCTGTGGTTGCCGCACCATCATGCACTTCACCAATTTTGTGGATTTTCCCCGTGAGACTCAAAATTCTCTCGGTCGTGGTGGTCTTGCCCGCATCCACGTGGGCAAAGATACCAATGTTTCGATAGCGCGCGATGTCTTTCTTCATGTCTGATCTCTAGTTCAGTGCGACAAACGATTGTAGGCTCACAGTTAAGGATGACTTAAACGGAGGTTAAGGGTGCTTCCATAATCAGCAGAGGGTAGGCTGTGGACGGTGAAAAACCGGCAGCCTGAGCCTGCCTTCAGCAATCGTATGAATTATTAAATAATTGTAATGGAATCAAGGCACATCAGGGCCATTTTCACCGCTTTGGGTCAGCAATCTGAAATGGGTGACCCTAGAAGAATGGCGGCTACTCGCTGACCATATCTGTGCTTAGACCATTTGGAAACGCGGGAGGATGTGTTTTTTCGCATACTCTTCTATAGTAGCTGCCAATGGGCAAAACGGCGAATATCTGCCGTTA
Source organism: Candidatus Obscuribacterales bacterium (assembly GCA_036703605.1). NCBI lineage: Bacteria > Bacillati > Candidatus Melainabacteria > Candidatus Obscuribacterales > Candidatus Obscuribacterales bacterium. Next base: position 5,669 of record DATNRH010000976.1, read on the forward strand.
TCTGGGGGGGTGGATCAATAGGCTGAACTCCTGCTTTGC
>DATNRH010000977.1 GCA_036703605.1 Candidatus Obscuribacterales bacterium
GCTGAGTACAGGTGGGCCTGGTGAGAACCCGCTGTCGTATTCGTCGCTGCTGCGGACGATAGGGAAGGAGAACATGTGGCCGGTGAACGCAGTGTGGGACTGGCACTGTGGCAACCCAGAGGGGCTGTTCTACAACCTGCGCTACTTCCTGCCGCCCCTGGCTGCCCGCTATGGCAACAGCACGTCAGCCGCCCAGCTGCTCTACCGCGCCCAGCTCGCCACCTACGAGTCCCACCGCGCCATGTTTGAGGCCTACTCCCGCAACAAGTACACCTCTACCGGCGTCATCCAGTGGATGTTCAACAACGCCTGGCCCGAGAACATCTGGCACCTCTTTGACTCCTACATGACCCAGCCCTCCACCTACTGGGCCACCAAGAAGGCCAACGAGAACTTCCACCTCATGTACTCCTACAACGACCACTCCATCTGGTTTGTCAACTCGCTGTACAAGGCAGTTGAGGGACTCAGTGCAAGCCTGGAGACAAGGCACTTTGTGAACGGGTCGTTGATTGAGCAGCAGAACATTAGCGTAGCCGGAGGACCCGACTCCACCGCTCAGGTGGCTCAGTTGCACGCCCCGCCGCCCCACGTTGAGGTGTTCCTCGTCGTCCTTTCTCTCTACAAGGGCGATGCGCTCCTAACGGACAATTGGTACTGGGTTGCCAATCCGATGGACAAGCTCGATTGGTAAGGTTTCGATTTTCAACCGGCAGGAGCAAATCCAACTTCTACCGAACCCCAGTATCTCAGTTTGCCAACTTTGGTCCTACCCTAAACTCCCTCCCCTCCATTCAGCCTGCTACGAACCTCACCTCTACAACTTCGGGCTGGGACGTTCTGCTGTCCAATCCCTCAGATAAAGCCATCCTGTTCATGGTACATCTGGAAGTGCAAAGGTACTACTGATCTCTCATCTTCAGCAAGAATGGTGAACCCGTTGTCCCTCAGTACTGGAACGACAACTTCGTCAGCCTTCTGCCCAGTGCTCAGCGAACATTCAGCGGTAGCACATATCTTTTGACTATAGTGAGCTTTGATCAATCGAAGAATCCCGGAGCTGTGCTGTTCGCAGAAGCTTACAACACAGTAGGAATTTAGTTTTTGTTGTTAAATTAAGCGTTGCATTTTAGGTGAAAATTAATTTCTACTTCGATCATGCTGTCCCTGTCGGGTAAAGTGTAGCTAAGGGACACCCGTTCCTTGGTGGAGCAACACACCTTTAGCCATAACCGCTGGCTAATCCCTATCGTGAGGTCTTTGTCGAAGGCCGTCGGAATTCAGTTTGCGGACGATTTCAGGAGTATCCTCTGCCTAGAACAAGCTAGAACGGGGATGATCGTAGTATGCGCGTATGTCTCATTCCTGCTCAGCGTTTGTTGCCCAAAGAGTCCTACCCACCTTAACATCCGTGCCAAGTGAGCAAGTCAGCGTCTCTAGTGCCTCGGAACCTTTCCATCCTTCAGCAGTATGTCTTGTCGTCTGCGTTATCGTCTCGTGGGACCGTGGCCTTTCAGTGAGCCTCCGACCGTGCAATGTTCGATTATTCCGCAACTAGGCTAACAATGTATATCACTCCAGGTTTACGTAGAAAATGACTTAATATCCCTCCTCATAGTACTCTTCCTCGTAGTACTCCTCCTCATAGCCGTCCTCGTAGCCTTCGTCGTAGCCTTCTTCGTAGCCTTCCTCGTAGCCGCCTTCCTCGTAGGCCTCCTCGTGGGCTTCCTCAGCGGGGGCCTCCTCGTAGCCACCGCCGCCATAGTTCTGGTCAGCAGGAGCCTCGTAGCCGCCTTCACCGGTGCTTTCCGCGCCAAACACGG